>CAYWBA010000005.1:24926-26792 GCA_964455955.1 uncultured Planctomycetota bacterium
CCTGCTTCTCTCAAAGAGAATTTCATTTCGCAACCTGGACCTCCGCTCCGCTTTATCATTACACTGGAAACTCGGCAAATGGCTCGTGGCTGCCTCGATTCTCTATTCCCTGAGAAACCAAATCTACCCCTGGTTGCTGAATTACTCGGCCTCGCTTGAAGTTGTGGCGGCTTTCGGCGCATGCATGTTGCCGCTACGTACAGTGAATCCCTTGGTTCAAGGCTTCGGCAACATCCTTGCCCCCCGCATGTCCAGCGTTTTCGCAAAGGAGGGATTGCCAGGTTTGAGACGAGTTGTCCGCAAGTCCCAATTCATGATGGTAATCATGCTTTCGGTAATTGCTCTGCTTTTTGCTGCATTTTCAACTCACATATTGGACATTCTCTACGCACGCAAGTATTCAGACTACGGCTTGCTTATGTCGCTGCTTGCTTTTCGTCTGGTAGCGACTGGCATTGTGGTGCCGCAGAATACAGCGTTTCTGATTCTTGAAAGGCCACAATTTCACTTCCTCATTAATACAGTGGGTGTCGTTTTTACTCTAACGTTTGGGCTCGCATTTGTGCTGTCTTGGGGAGCTATTGGTGCAGGGTTAGGATTTTTGCTTGCAGGCGTTGCCTCCGTTGTGTCATCATGTTTCTTCTACCGGAGAGCGGTATTCGGTCAACATTGAAGCTTTTAGAGAATAAGAGCAACTCAAAACACAAAGGCTGAAATCATGGTAAGTGAGAAAGAGATTAAGGCTTGGTATAATCAAAGACATTCTGCCAAGGGAGAAAACGCGTGGCGGCCTTATGAAGCGTATCAAATCTTTTTGGATTATCTGAATGTAAAACCAGGAAAAAAATTGTTAGACGTTGGTTGTGGAACGGGATACCTACTCAAATCAGCAGATAAAAGAGGATTGAAAACATATGGAGTTGACATTTCCGAGGAAGGTGTAAGAATTGCCCAAAAAGTTTCTCGTAACTCCAAGATTATAGTAGGAAAGGGTGAAGCCCTGAAATTTGCTGCCAATTTTTTTGACTATGTAACCGGCATAGGATCTTTAGAACATTTTCTTGATATCGAACAAGGTGTTAAAGAAATGGTGAGAGTTGGAAAAGATGATGGATTGTTTTGTATAGTTGTACCGAATATTAACTTCTTCTATTGGAAAATTACAGGGAGAAAAGGAACTGAACAGAAAGATATTAATGAAAACTTGTTGTCAATGAGACAGTGGGAAAACTTGTTTATCCAAGAGGGACTTGAGATATTAAAGATTTATGGAGATAGATGGTTCATGAGGACAACCAATATATTTTCATCGATAAATCCATTAGGAATCCTAAAGAGAATAGCTTATAAGTTGGCATGGATTTTTTGCCCTTTAAGTTATACTTACCAGTTTATTTTTATTTTGAGGAAAAGATGAAAGGACAAAAGTCTTTTAGCACCAGACTGGCACTTTTGCCTGCAAGTATTACGACCGGTGTCCGGTCATACATGTTCTTGGCGACGATTTGATATTAACCGTGCAACCGATGCCATTTTATTGCTTCAGACACAAACTCACAGCATATAGTCCGGTCTCGAGGAAACAGTCGTGAGACCTTACATCGATTGCTATGGGATTCCTTTGAGGCGAGAAGAGAAGCTACATGTGTGGATGGACCCACACCGGCTGTGGAAGAGTCGCAAGGAGATAGCGGCCCATCTCGGTGTTCATATTGAACTCAAGGTCACAGGCAATTGCATGATATTCTTGCACAATGGGAGATTGGTTTTTGAGCGACACGAGAAAGCCACGAAAAGTCCTGATCCTTGGGATTGACGGTGGCACGTGGAAAATAATGAACCCAGCTATTGAAGAAGGTTACATGC
>CAYWBA010000006.1:0-23537 GCA_964455955.1 uncultured Planctomycetota bacterium
ACATGCCGCTTACCATGGGTGCGGATGGCAAGCGGCTGTCGAAGCGCCACGGGGCGACTGCGATTACCGACTACCGCAAGGCGGGGTATTTGCCGGAAGGGCTGCTCAACTTCCTCGCGCTTCTCGGGTGGAGTCCGGGCGGCGACAAGGAGATTATGTCGCTTGAGGAGATGGTGAAAAGCTTCTCCATAAAGCGTATGAAGAAGACTTCGACAATTTTCGACCGGGACAAGCTCAACTGGATAAACGGGGAGCACATAAAGGGTGCCGGGGCGAGCAGGCTTGTCGGGCTGCTTTTGCCGTTCATGGAGGAACGCGGCCTGGCGGGCGAGCTGGACAGGCCGAAGATTGCAGCCGCGGTGGAGCTTTTCAAGACGCGGTTTGATACGCTTGCAAGGTTTTGTGAAATCGCGGACTTCATCTTCACTGACCATTACGAGGTGGAAAGGGAGGCGGTCGAAGAGCATCTTTCAGACCGGCAGACGAGAGAGAATTTGCAGAAACTTGCAGACAGGCTTGAGAACCTGGCTGACTGGAACGTCAGAACTATTGAGCCTGTGATGCGCACCCTGGCGGATGAGCTGGGGGTGAAGGCGGCAAAGCTTATCCACCCTGCCCGCGTTGCGATAACAGGCCGCACGGTCAGCCCCGGCATCTTTGAGGTTATGGAGCTTGTGGGCAGGGAGCCTTGCGTGCGGAGGCTTCGCGGGGTGCGAGAAAACCCTTGACACGCATACTCCTGCGGGATAGATTCTTTGGCGCTCTTTGAGAAGCGGTTTGGGGAGTGGTCCAATGGTAGGACAGCGGACTCTGGATCCGTTGGTCGGGGTTCGAATCCCTGCTCCCCAGCCAAACAGAAGACAAATGGCCCTATCGTCTAGCCCGGCTTAGGACATCACCCTCTCAAGGTGGAGACACGGGTTCAAATCCCGTTAGGGCTATTTTTTCGCTTCAGCGAAAAAAATAGAGCAGGAAAGCAAAAAGATAGTCCCGATAGCGGCAATGGCGTGTATCGCCCAAAACCTTCTCCTGCGGTCTCCTCTCGACTTTCCACGCTCTAAATGAGGATTGAAATAACATGCGTTTTCAGAAGGTCAGCACCAGTGCGGCGAAAGGCCCTTCAGTTTTCAGGTTTATGCCGAAATACTCACCTGTGTCGGGGTCTTCCCTGGCAAAATGGACATTTGAGTAAGCGTATCCGACCTGGAGGGCGAAGTGCTCAAAGAGGGTGAACTCGGCGGCCAGGCGGCCCTCAACGAAGTTCTTGCAGTGGTAGTCGCTCTGGTTGTAAGACAGTCCGGCGACCTGCGCAAACAGTGAGACTCCCTCGAGATAGCTGAAAGTAGCCTTGACGCCAGCGTAGGGAACGGGAGCATGGACTGAATCAGAGGCGCGGATACTCGGATCGTCGCAGTCAATCATGCGCCCCTTTACCTTCAGATACCATCCGCCCAACAGGAGGCCGAGGTCGAGGCGGCGGGCCGGGGTCTTATACACGGCGCCCAGGTTGATATAAAGTGCCAGCCCGGCCTGCTGTACGTAGAAAGCAGAATCAACCGTGCGGCCCACATCAAACGTCTTGCCGTTGAAGTCCTTCTTCTGCGGCATGAGCGTACGACCGTAAAAAGTCATTTCCTGGTAGGCGAGCGAGAAGCCAAACCGTGCGCTCGCATTCACGTCGGCGAAGATAGCGCCGCGGTCCATGCTGAGCCCCAGGTCTTTGCCAAGGTCTATCTTGTCGCCCCTGATGGTGCCGTCGGAGACGCGCACGGTCATGGAGTTTGTCGTGCGCCAGACCCCGGTGGTGATTCTGACCTGTTCGAGTTCCTTGCCTTTTTCAATCTTCTCAACCGCACGCTGGTCTTTCTTCATGCGGGAGTAAAGGGTCTTGTTTTCTGCTGACAGTTCCTCAATTCTTTTCTTGAAGGTGGATGCTTCGGTGGCTTTTTCAGCAAGCTCCTTCTGGAGAGCAGATGTGTCCGATTTCCCGGCGCTCTTAAGGCTTTTCACAGACTCCTGGGCCTTGGCGAGCTCATCCTTGAGAGTTGCTATTTCCTTGTCTTTCTTGGCGATTGCCTTGTCACGGCCCTTAAGCGCATCGTTCAGAGCTTTTGCCTTCTCTGAGACTCCGCCTTGCTGTGCGAGCGTGCTTCGCAGCGACTCAATTTCGCCCTTGTCTTTGGATGCCTGTTCTTCGAGCTTCTTGACCTGTTCGCGCAAGCTTTCCACCCTTGCCTCGGCGCGGCCTATTTCCCTCTCCCGCTTGCGCATCTCATCCTTGACCTTCTGCAACTCCTTGGCTTCTTTGCCAGCCTTCTCCAGCGTGTCCCGCAGCGACTTTATCTCTGATTTCTGCTGCTGAAGCGCTGCTTCGGTTTTGCCAAGCTTTTTTGAGAGTTCTTCTACCTGCCACTCCTTGTCCTTGACTTGGGTCTTCAGGACTTCTCTTGCCGCCTTGTGGACTTTTGCCGTGGCGGCTTCTTTGCCGAGCTTTTCCGCCTCGCTCTTGGCGGAAGCAAGTTCTGTCTGGGTCTTGGCAAGGTCGGAGCGGGTCTTCTGCAGCTCATCCCCTAACGCGGACAGCCGGGTATCTTTCTGCGCCAGGTCGCTGCGAAGTTCGAGAGTTTTGCGGCTGTCATCTTCAAGGTTTTTCAGGCGCGTTGTCTGGTCGTTGACTTTTTCCACAAGCGAATCAACACGGGCTTTCTCCTCTTCCAGTTGCTGCTTGGCGGTGCTGAGCTCGTCAATCATGTTTTCATTTTCAACGCGCTTGGAGTTTATCTCTTCATTCAGGCGGGCAATGGTTTCATTAAGCTCCCCGCTCTTTTCAACGTAACCGGACTGGGCTTTTTGGGCTTCATCCTTGGTCTGCTGGGTCTTCGAGTAGCTGATGAAGTACATGGCCCCAAAGCCTGCGGCAGCGGCGAATCCCATTATTGCGAGGACAATCACCGCCCAACTGGAGCCACGCATTTTTCTGAGCTCTTCCGCTGTGATTCTGTCTTCCGGGTCCACGTTACGGCCCTCCCAATTGCTAAAATCTTGCTATATAACTGGTAAATGTTAATTATAGAACAGTTGGGCACAGTGTCAAGCTATTTGACGGTCGCAAGCCGCCGATATTGAAATGAATTCAAGACAACTTTCCTACTTTATCAACGCTGCTGTCACCTTAAGGGTGACTGACCCGCCAAAAATGACATTATCAGGCGGGACAGTGCCGACAGCTCTGATTATCAAAGTGGTGTTGTAGGCGCTGTCGAAGTAGTCCAGCATGTCGGTGTCAAGGCAGTTGAATACTATCGCAGTAGTCCCAGGCTCCAACTGCGGGTCCCCGGCCGCGATGTACGCTATCAGCGCCTCCTCGGACGTTACCGGGTGTCTTATCCATATCTCCACCGAATCAAGGAAACTCCAGTCATCAGGCGTCGGGGGGTCAGGCTCGGTAGTATCCACCGCAGGGTCGCTTGAGCTGGTGCTGATTGCAAAGACAAGCTGTTTGAGCCTGATTCGGACAAGGTGGTCGAACGCCTGCGAGTTGATTTCGCCCCCGGCGTCCACAGGTATTGGTATGTCGGGAAGAGAACTCGGCGGCAATAGCGCAAGGAGCGGGTCTCCCGGCAAAGTCTGTTCCGGGACATCCTGGTCTATGGTGAAGCTGAAGTGCAAGAACCCTTCATCCGAATCCAAACAGCCTGTGCACAAGACGGCCAGAAACACGCCTGCTAAAAGTGAATAGCGCCTCATTCTCATCCCTCCTGACAATCCCCGCTTCATTATAGACGGTTTTCATGTCCGGAAGTCAAACCCAAAATTATCTCCACCGCCGGACTTCGGCCCTGAGCGCTATTTGCCTGCAGGCTCGCCGAGCTTCTGTCTTGCACTGGTCAGCACAAATACTGTGTCAAGTTTCAGCCTGGCCGCGGCCGCGGCTATTTCTTTCTTCGTCAGTTCCTTCAGCCTGCGGGCCGCCTCCTCGGCAGTCGTATGCTCGCCGTGCAAAAGGTGTACGTAGTGAAGGTCTATCTCCCTTGAGGGCGAATCAGTGATGGCGGCAAGCTCTGAGAGAATAATCGTTTTTGTTGTGTCAAGCTCGAAGTCGCTTATCTCACCCGCCCGCAGCCGGCTGAACTGCCCTTCTATGAGGCGGCGCGCCTTCCCCTCGTTGCCGGGCTCAACCCCCGCGTAGACCAGCATTATCCCTTTGCTTCGAATCATGTGCGCGCTTACCGAGTATGCGAGCGAAGCCTTTTCCCTGACGGCGCGGAAGAGTTTCGAGTAAGGAAATCCCCCCAGCACCGCTGCGGCCATTGCCAGCGCGCGTGAGTGCTTGTCGGTAAAACCGACGTTGGCTCTGTATCCCATGACCAGGCGCCCTTGAGCGACTTCGGCCCGCTCGGTGAAGTTCCGGGGCCTGCGCCGCGCGCTCTTGACAACTATGTTCTTGAGCTTGTATGTGTTACTGCGTTCGCGCCTGAACGCTTGCACTACCCGGCGTAGAAGATTTGAGGGGTCCAGGTCGCCTACAACGTAGATGTCAACTGGAACGCGCGTGCGCAGTGAGCTGTAAAACCTGTACAGTCCCGGTGACTTTATGCGATTAAGCTCCTCTACATCTCCGTACTCATAGTGTGCGTATGGTTCCCCCTCGCACATGTTGCGGACCATGCACTCGATGGCGTATGAGCTGCGGCTCTCGGAGAGCGACTGGATGAATTTCTCCAGGTTGCGCTTTTCACTCTCGAAATGTTCTTGGACAAAACCATCCTCACCCGCAGGCTCGAAAATAAGCTCGTTCAGGAACTCGAGGGTGCGCGCCAGAACCGGCGTGTGGGTCGGCAGATAGCGCTCGTTCGGCACGTCGGCGAAGAAAGTCAGCAACTGCCTGTCACCAACCTTTCCAACATCCGTGCCGGCGGCGGTCCCGTAAAGCCCTTCGAGACGGCGCGATATGCGGTTCATTGTGGGATAGCTCCGGGTGCCTCGGCGCAGTATGTACGGCAGGAGCGCTGCTCGCGTGGTGTTCGCATCAAGATTGCGCGCCAAAAATACGCGAATGGCCGTTGTCTTGAACTGTTTGGTCTGCTTTACATGCAGCCTGAAGCCGGGCATCAGCGTATGTGTCTCAAAGGGCATCCACATCGCCTCCATGCTCAAGAATAGCCATGTCCGCATCGACCATCATGCGTATAAGTTCTTCGAAACTGACTTCCGGGTGCCAGTTGAGAACACGCCGCGCCTTGCTTGCGTCCGCGCAAAGATGGTCCACTTCGGCAGGCCTGGCAAACTCGGGGTCGCTCACCACGTGCTTTTCCCAGTCAAGGCCCAGGTGGTCAAAGGCAATCTCGCAAACCTGGCGCACAGAGTGGGGTTCGCCAGTGCCCACGACGAAAGTATCCGGCTCATCCTGCGCAAGCATAAGCCACATTGCCTTGACATAGTCGCCCGCAAAGCCCCAGTCGCGCTCGGCATCAAGGTTGCCGAGTACCAGCTTGTCTGCGAGGCCCGTCTTTATCCGCGCGGCGCCATGCGCGACCTTGCGCGTGACAAATTCCAGCCCTCGCCTCGGCGACTCGTGGTTGAACAGTATCCCGCTTACCGCAAAGATGCCGTAGCTTTCCCTGTAGTTCACCGTGATGAAATGCCCGTAGGCCTTCGCAACCCCGTACGGGCTTCTCGGATAGAATGGCGTTTCTTCGTTCTGCGGCGACTGCTTCACCTTTCCGAACATCTCGGAGGAGGAAGCCTGGTAGAAGCGAATGTTCTTGTCTACAAGCCGCACCGCCTCGAGCATCCGCGTCACCCCCAGGGCGGTGAACTCCCCGGTAAGCAGCGGCTGCTTCCACGAGGTGGGCACAAAGCTCTGCGCGGCGAGATTGTACACTTCGTGCGGGCGCACCTCATTTATGAGGTTGATTATCGAAAGCTGGTCCAGAAGGTCTGCCTGGTGCAGCGTGACTTTGTCGCGCAGGTGGGCAATCCTGTCAAACTTCTCGACACTTGAACGCCGCGCCATGCCGTGAACCGAGTATCCCTTCGCAAGCAGAAGCTCCGCCAGGTACGACCCGTCCTGCCCGGTAATTCCCGTTATCAAAGCTGTCTGCGGCACAGAGACGTCTCCTTGCAATAGTGGCAACCCGGCCACGGGGCCTCCGTGGCAAGACTACATAGATGCAGGCGGGTCCTGAGGCCCTGCAGGGCCCTTGCTGTTTGCGCGGGCAACCCCTGTCTGGTCTATGTAAAAATGCCGCAGCCCCGGCGTACTCTCGCCTTCCGGGTCGAACCGGAAGGCGTAAGCTGTTTCCCCGACAGATACCCCGGTTATGATATAGCCGTGGGTCTTGCCTGAGGCGAATACTTTATCAATAAACCCGGCAGCCCCAAGTTCCGCAAGCGTTCCGTAGCGCTTGTTTCTCATCATAAACTGGGCTTCGGCCGTGTGAAGGGAGCGCATGTCTGCGAGAGTTGCAGTGTCTATGGAGAACCTGAGCGACTCGGTAATCTGCTCCGCGCAGCCGCAGGCTGCCACTACCACCACAGCCACAAGAACATATCCTCGCATTGCGCTTCCTTCTAAATAATCTCCATCTCTTTGCCGATTTTTTCAAGGGCATCAAGCGCGTACTGCAGCTCTTCCCGGGAGTGGGTTGCGGTGACAATTGTCCTGACCCTGGCCGCGCCTCTGGGTACGGTCGGAAATACAATTCCTACGCCCATCACGCCAGCGTCGTAAAGCCTGCGCATAAACTCCATTGTCTTGGCTTCTTCGCCCACGATAATAGGGGCTATGGGCGTTTCGCTCCTGCCGGTATCGAACCCGAGTTCTTTAAGGGCGCCCTTGAAGAACCTGGCGTTGTCCCACAGCTTCTCGACAAGCTCCGGCTCTTCCTGGACTACCTCGAGGGCTGCAATGCATGCCGCCGCAACTCCCGGCGGGTGCGCGGTCGAGAACAGGAACGGCCTTGCGGCATGTCGCAGGTAGTCGGTCAGGTCTTTCGTGCCGCAGATATATCCGCCGAGGCACCCGAGGCCCTTTGAGAGAGTGCCCATCTGGATGTCCCAGTCCTCGTACTTCATCTTGCCCTGCGTAACAAAGTGCGAGACTGTCCCGCGGCCGTTGGGGCCGAGAACGCCCGAGGCGTGCGCATCGTCAACGAACGTGAATGCGCCATACTGCTTTGCAAGCTTCGCTATCTCATCAAGCGGTGCGATATCGCCATCCATTGAGAACACGCCATCCGTAATGACCATTATCCGGCGCGCGCCCTGCGCCTCCTTGAGCTTGGCCTCGAGGTCTGCCATGTCCTTGTGCTTGAAGATGAAGCGTTTGGACTTTGTGAGCCGCACCCCGTCAATAATGGAGGCGTGGTTGAGCTCGTCCGAGACGACCGCATCTTCGTCCTGCTTGTTTGAGAGGAGCGCCTGGATAGTCCCGCGGTTTGCAGCAATGCCTGCCACAAATACAAGGCAGCTTTCCGTACCCTTGAACTCGGCAAGCTGCTCCTCAAGCTCGATGTGCAGCCTGTTGGTGCCGATAATCGGCCTTACAGCGCCTGCACCCGCGCCCCACTTCTCGGTCGCCTCTATCATGGCTTTTTTCAGCTTCGGGTGGGTCGCGAGGCCGAGGTAGTTGTTGGAAGACATGTTGACGACCTTCTTGCCATCCACCACCGAGGTGGGGAGCTGCGGGCCGTCAAGGACACGCTGCTCCGTAAAGACTCCTCTCTCCTTCAGAGAGGCTACCTCTTCTTTAAGAAACGGCATTGACATAAGCTACCCCCTCCCGTATGAGGTTGTTTCCGGTTGACCTGTACGTCTGAAAGTCACAATTCTATTGCTCCTGCGCTCGCGAGTCAACTCTTTTTGCATCACAGCTCCAGACTCTCGGCCAGCAATTCGCTTATATCTCTCACCTCGATGCCAGCCTGCAGGTTGGCGGTCGCATCTTCGAACATCTGCAGGCAGTACGGGCAGGCGACCGCGAGGATGTCAGCGCCTGTCTCGACCGCCTGCCTGACCCGCAGGTTGGAGAGGCGCGCGTCCATCTCCTGCTCGACCCATAGCCCGCCCCCGCCTCCGCCGCAGCAGACCGAGAACTCGCGGTTGAAGTTTGGAAACTCAACAAGTTGGAGCCCGGGGATGGCTTTCAGGACGTTGCGCGGCTCCTCGTATATCCCGCTCTGGCGGCCCAGGGTGCATGGGTCGTGGTAAACAACCTTCTTCTCAACAGGCCTGGTGGGCGCCAGTTTCCCTTCCTTTATCAACCGGTCGAAAAGCACCGTCACGTGCACTACCTCGTAGTTCCCGTCAAACTCGGGGTAGTCGTTCGCAAAAGTAATGTAGCAGTGCGGGCTCTGGACAAGAATCTTCTTGACCCCGGCCGCATCGAAGGTGGCGATGTTAGCCATGGTAACGTTCGTGAAGACCTCCTCCGCGCCGCCGCGGCGTATCGCCTCGCAGCAGCATTTCTCCTCCTTGCCGATTATACCGAAAGAGACATCCGCGGCCTTGAGTATCTTTGCAGTCGCAACTGCGAGCTTCTTCGCCCGGGCATCGTAGGCAGGCGTACAGCAGGAGAAGTAGAAGTACTCCTGCGTCCCGTCGAAGGTCGGGACATCAAGTCCCTTTGTCCACTCCGTGCGCTTCTCCTCGCTTTCCATAAACGGGTTGCCGGCGCTGGATATTGAGGAGACGACCGACTGCAAAGTGCCCGGCATGCCGCCGAACTCGGTCAGTACCCTGCGCACGGCGCGCATGATTTTCGCCTGGCTTATCCCCTTGGGGCATGCGTCCTTGCACGCCTCGCAGCCCACGCACTGCCAGACCTCCGGCCCTTCAGTATCTATTACCCCCAGCTTGACCTCGTAAGGCACGCGGTAAACGGGGTAGGTGACCGCGTCAAGCATGTTAAGCGGGCAGGCGCCGGCGCACTTCCCGCACTGGTAGCACTTGTAGGCGTCGGTGCCCTCCATCTCCATAAGCGCATCTGCTATTTCCCAGTCCGGCTCAAGCTTGCTGACCATGGTTCTGATGCTCCCGGTGCTCAAGTTACAAGTTTCAGTTGCCAAAAGGAGCCTGCATTCTATCATCACCTTGCAGGCGGGTAAAGCATTTTCCCCGGCGTGTTCTGCCCCGTTTCCATAGTGAACAAAAGTGCGAATTTTACAAATTTTTGTGCCGGCACATTGCGTGTTAGGACAAATATGGCACAGTTCCTGTCTGCGTATTATATTAGTATCAAGTGGGTTAGAGGGGGTTTCTGCTGTTACTGGATGTCGCAAGTGGTGAAATGCATCCGGGGCGATTTGTAAATTTTTTATGCTTGTTCCGGGGCGCTGGTGAAGGGGAAAACGGCGGGTTTTGCAACTGCGCAACATGATAAACCACTACATATTCTTTCAAAGGCCAAAGAGCGTCACAGCATTCCTATGCTATAGTATAAGACGTAATCCGCCCCCCAATCTTGCGGGAATTCCAGGAAAAAATTTGCTCGGGCAGGATGTGGGACTCACAAGTTATTTGGCTCTCCGAATCCGGGTCTTGCTGTCATCGGCTACGACGATGCAACCTTGCATCTCTTCGGGGCTTATTTCTTCAAAAACCCGGCGAATGATTCCTGCAATATTTTTCGAGCCTTTTCTGCTGGTCCTGATTAGAAGTATCCCCGGGTGTGACTTGGCCGCAATCCTTCTGGCGTCAGCGAAGCCGACATCAAGAGTTAACAGGAACCGCCCTTCCTTGCAAACTTCCCGCCAGAGGTTGTTATCGGAAGAACCTTGAAGTTTCTCATCATGCACGGTTGCCGCATCATGTCCATATTTGGAGAGCAGTTCGCGATGTTCGCGCGAGAGGTTTTCATCCAGCTTGATTTTCACGGCGAGGGCGACCTCAGGGGAATAATGCTTTCTTCCTCGACGAGTTCCGCAGCGTAGGCGATTGCTGCCCGGACATCGTCAATTGCAAGCCCGTTGTAAAGCTTGACAATCTCTTGGGGTGTTGCACCTTCAGCTAGGTTGTCGAGAATAACGCTGACCATAATCCTGGTTCCGGTAATCACCGGCTGGCCGTGGCAGACCTTCGGGTCTGCCTTTATCCGCTTGAGCAGTTTCTTTCTGGAATTGGAAGCTTTCTTTACCATGGTAATTCTCCTGTGAGCTATTCACCAGATGTATTCTACCCGGAAACAAGCAGCATTGAAAGAGCAAAATGTCGCACAATAACTCCTTGTTGCATAAAAAACGCTTGCCTTGTGGTAGTTCTGGGAAAATTGTGGGAAAGTTGGCGGGATGTGCTTGACAGGCGGGCTTGGAGTGCTTAGTATTGCGGGGCTTTGGCGCCATGGAGGATTCCGGTTATGAAGAAAGGCATACATCCCAAGTACGTTGAGGCGACGGTTGTCTGCGGCTGCGGTAATACGTTCAAGACCCGCGCCACCAGGGAGAGGCTGGTGGTTGAGGTCTGCTCCGCGTGCCACCCGTTCTACACAGGCAAGCAGAAGTATGTTGATACTGCGGGCCGGGTCGAGAAGTTCACCCGGAAGTACGGCTGGACTGAAGACAAGGCGAAAAAGCACCTAGAAGCCAAGACAAAGGAAAAGGCGGAAGCCAAGCAGGCCAGACAGGCTGAGAAAAAAGTGGAAAAGAAAGCCGGGAAGAAAGCCGACAAGGAGCCGGAGAGGAAAGAGCACAAGAAAACGGACGGGAAATGATACGGGACGAAAGAGATTTTTGCCGCGTTTATTAACTTTGGGATTACCATAATGTCGGCCGGGAAAATACACCCGGCCGATAGTTTTTTGAAACAGTGTTTGGCGGTGGGAGATGTTTGACAAGCTTGAAGAGCTTGAGAGACGCATGGTTGAGCTGGAGGTTAGGCTGGCGGACCCCGAGGTGGCGAGGGAACCCAAACTTTACACCGCGATTGCAAAGGAGCACGGGTCGCTGAGCAAAATGGTCAGTGCATATCGCAGGTACAAGGCGGCCAGGGGCGCGCTTGAGGAGGCGCAGACACTGGTGGAGGACGAGTCCGCGGACGCGGAGCTGCGTGAGCTTGCGCGTCAGGAGATTGAAGAGAAGGAAAAGGAGATTGAAAAGCTTACCGGGAAGATAACGGATATGCTTCTCTCCAAGAACGAGGGGGCCCACAGGAACGCGATAGTCGAGATTCGCGCCGGGACAGGCGGGGGAGAGGCTGCGCTTTTTGCCGCCGACATCTTCAGGATGTACGAGCGGTTTGCGGAAGAGAAGAAGTGGAAGCTGGAGATACTGAGTTCCAACCCGACCGAACTCGGCGGTTTCAGGGAAATAATCTTTTCGCTCAAGGGCGCCGGTGTGTATGGGGCTATGCGGTTCGAGTCCGGCGGGCACCGGGTCCAGCGCGTGCCAAAGACGGAGGCGCAGGGGAGGATTCACACATCCCTTGTTACCGTCGCTGTCTTGCCTGAGGCGGAAGCGGTTGATGTGGAAATACCCGAGGATGACCTGCGCATAGAGCGGATACACGGCGGCGGGCCGGGCGGGCAGTCGGTGAACAAGACGGCGAGCGCGGTGCGCGTGACCCACAACCCTACGGGCATAATTGTCCACTGCCAGGATGAGCGCAGCCAGCACCGCAACCTGGAGAAGGCTATGCGCATCTTGCGAAGCAGGCTGCTTGAGATTGAGGAGGAGCGCAAGGAGAGGGAGCGGGGCGATATGCGGCGCACGATGGTCAAGAGCGGCGACAGGAGCGAGAAGGTGCGCACCTACAACTTCCCCCAGAACCGCGTCACCGACCATCGCATCAACCTGAGCCTTTACAACCTTGAAGGCATCCTCCAGGGCAACCTCGGGGGGCTTATCGAGGCGCTGAAGCTCAAGGACCGCGAGGAGCGGCTCAAGACAATAGATATAAACAGGGTGAATAAGTGAGCGTTGCGATGCGCAGGGAAGGGCAGCAGAGCTGGACTGTTTCTTCTCTACTTGGGAAGACAACCGGGTACTTGAGAGATAAGGGCTGCGAGACGGCGCGGCTGGATGCCGAGGTGCTGCTCGGGAAGGTTCTGGGGCTGAGCCGGGTGGAGCTTTATGCACGGTTCGAGAGGCCTGTCCTGGCCGGTGAGGTTGATTCGTACCGGGCGCTTATCAGGCGCAGGGCGCAGGGCGAGCCGGCTGCGTACCTGGTGGGGGTGAAGGAATTTTACTCGCTGAAGTTTGCCCTCGGGCCGGGGGTGCTTGTGCCCAGGCCGGAGACGGAGTTCCTGGTGGCTGCCGCGGTTGAGGAAGCGAAAGCGGCAGGCGGAAGGAGCCTCAGGGCCGCTGACATCGGGACAGGCAGCGGGTGCGTCGCGGTGGCTCTGGCGGTTTATGCGCCGAACTGCGAGGTGGTTGCGACAGAGCCCTCGGGCGTTGCGGCGGAGTTTGCGCGCAGGAACGCAGCCGCGCATGATGTGCAGGACCGGGTGACTGTTGCTGATGGGGAAGTATTTAAGCCGCTTCGGAAGATGGGGCTTGAAGGCAGGCTTGACATGGTGCTGTCGAACCCGCCGTATGTTTCGGAGGGTGAGTACGAGAAGCTGCCGGTTACGGTTCGCGATTACGAGCCGCGTGAAGCGCTTGTTGCAGGTGAAGGGGGAGTCGGGTGCCACCGGAAGATAGCCGGGGGGGCGCCGGACTTTCTTGTTAAGGGCGGGCTGCTTGCGCTTGAAGTGGGGCAGGGGCAGTTTGAGAGGGTTGCGCAGATAATTGAGGGAGTGGGCGCTTTCAGCGAACCGCGGGCTGTTGAGGATTACGGCAGGATAAAGAGGGTGATTCTTGTCAGAAGGAATTAGTGGATGGACAAGTTTATTATTGAGGGCGGCAGGAAGCTGCGGGGCAAGGTCAGGGTAAGCGGTGCGAAGAACGCGGCCCTGCCAATCATGGCTGCAAGCCTGCTGACTGACGGGAAGGTTACGCTTCGCAACGTGCCGGCGCTGCGCGATATAGCGACCATATCCGAGATACTCCGGACGCTCGGGCAGCGGGTGGAACGGACGGCGGGCACGACCCTTGAGATTGAGACAGTCAACAACGCGAAGTTTGAGGCGCCGTATGAGCTGGTTTCGCAGATGCGGGCTTCAATCTGCACCCTCGGCCCGCTGGTTGCGAAGCGCGGGCATGCGCGTGTCTCCATGCCGGGCGGCTGCGTTATCGGCGTACGGCCGATAGACCTGCATCTGAAGGGCCTGCGTGCCCTGGGTGCGGACATAACGATAAAGCACGGTTACCTCGAGGCGCGGGCGAAGCGCCTCAAGGGCGCGGAAATTTATCTCGGGGGGCCTTACGGTTCAAGCGTGCTCGGGACGGCGAACGTGATGATGGCGGCGGTTCTCGCGGAGGGCGAGACTGTAATAGAGAACGCGGCCTGCGAGCCGGAGGTACAGGACCTCGCCCATTTTCTTAACAGGTGCGGGGCGCGGATTGAGGGGATAGGCCGCCCGATTCTCGTGATAAGGGGAGTGGACCGGCTTCACGGGACAAGCTACCGCGTAATTCCCGACAGGATAGAGGCAGGCACTTTTATCATAGCGGGCGCAATCACCCGCAGCAGGATAACCGTAACCAACGTAAAAACAAGGCATATTGCAGCGTTTCTTGACAAGATGAAAGAAATCGGCGTCGAGTTTGTGCGCAAGGGCAGCTCGGTTGAAGTAATCCCGCCCAAGCGGCCCAAAGCGGTTGACCTGATAACCCTGCCTTACCCGGGGTATCCGACAGACCTTCAGGCGCAGATAATGGCCTATCTCTCTGTTGCAAAAGGCCTCAGCCTTGTCACGGAAAAGATTTACCCCGACCGGTTCATGCATGTGGCGGAGCTTAACCGCATGGGCGCGAATATCCGCAAAGAAGGCTCAAGCGCAATAGTGCACGGCGTGGACCGTCTCTCCGGCGCGCCCGTCATGGCAAGCGACCTGCGCGCCTCGGCCGCGCTCGTGCTTGCGGGGCTTGCAGCGGAAGGCACCACCGAGATAGGGCGTGTTTACCACATTGACCGCGGGTATGAAAATATTGAAAAGAAGCTTGGCGCCATGGGCGCGAAAATCACGCGCGTGACGGAGAAGTATCCAGCTTAACTTTTTTAGCCCTGGAGTTGTATTATTATGCTGCGGCGGGTATAGTTTAGAACTTGTCCCTTTGAGGAATTGGGCTTGTTTGAGACGATAAGCGAAAGTTTACAGGGGGTTTTCAGAAAGCTCGGCCTTCGCGGCCGGCTTAGTGAGAGGAATATGTCGGAAGGTCTGCGCGAGGTTCGCACAGCGCTTCTCTCCGCCGATGTCAACTACAAGGTCGCCAAGGACTTCATCGAGAGGGTTCGCGAAAAGGCCCTCGGCCAGGATGTGGTAAAGAGTATCCGCCCGGAGCAGCAGGTGGTCAAGATTGTATATGACGAGCTTGTTGAGCTCATGGGCGCGACCGACACATCCATAAAGGAAAACCCGGACGAGCCTTCGATAGTCATGATGGTGGGGCTGCAGGGCGGCGGCAAGACAACCACATGCGGGAAACTCGCGAAGCTCCTGCGCGACAGCCGCGGGAAGAAACCCCTGCTTGTCGCCGCGGACATGCAGCGGCCAGCCGCGGTCGAGCAAATCAGGGTGCTTGGCAGCCAGCTTGGCGTCCCCGTCTACTCCGAAGATGCCGCAAAGCCGCCGGATATCTGCAAGCGCGCGGTCAAACACGCCAAAGCCAACGGGCACGATGTAATTATCATGGATACTGCAGGCCGGCTGCATATTGACGAGGCCCTGATGGCTGAGCTTCGCGATATTCGCAAGCGCGTAAGGCCCCAGGAAATCTTCTTTGTCGCCGACGCGATGACCGGCCAGGATGCAGTCAACTCCGCCAGGGAGTTTAACAGCCAGCTTGAAATAACCGGCGTGATTCTGACCAAGATGGATGGCGATGCCAGGGGCGGGGCGGCGCTTTCGGTGCGCGCGGTTACCGGCAAGCCCATAAAGTTTGTCGGCATAGGCGAGAAGCTTGACAACATTGAGGAGTTCCACCCCGACCGCATTGCTTCAAGGATACTCGGGATGGGCGATGTGGTTACGCTTGTCGAGAAGGCGCAGGCTGCCATAAGCGAGGAAGAAGCGCTGAAGATGCAGGAGAAGCTGCTCAAGGAGAAGTTCACCCTGGGCGACTTCCTCACGCAGCTCAGCCAGCTTCGGCGAATGGGCGGGATAAAGGACCTTCTCGGCATGATTCCCGGCCTGGGCTCGAGAATGAAGGATGTTGACGTAGACGAGCGCGACTTTTCCAAGATAGAAGCAATGATACAGTCAATGACGCCGCGTGAGAGGAATTTTCCGGAGGTTATTGACGGCTCGCGGCGGCTGCGGGTCGCAAAAGGCTCGGGGCGTTCAGTCCGCGATGTCAACGAGCTTCTCAAACAGTTCCAGCAGATGCAAAAAATGGTTCGGGACTTCAAAAAGAAGGGCTTTTTTGGTAAGCTTAAGGCGCTTAAAGGCATGCCTGACATAGGGGAAGTGACGGGTATCACGAGGCAGGCCAAGCCCGGCGAGACATCGAAGGCAAAGAGGCTCAAGCTGCGCCAGGAGCGAAAGCGCAAGCAGAAGCACATGAAGAAGAGAAAGAAGAGGAGGTAAGCAACACATGGTTAGAATCCGGCTTAAGCGTATGGGGCGTCGGCACAGGCCTTTCTACAGAATTGTTGTTGTAGATATTAGGGAAGAGCGGGACGGCAGGACGATAGAAGATATTGGCACCTACGACCCCATGGAGAAGGAAGAGGAGAAGAAAGTAACTCTCAAGGCAGACAGGGCACAGTACTGGCTCGGCGTGGGCGCGCAGCCCAGCGAGACCGTGGCGGTGCTCCTTAAGAAGCGCGGCGTGCAGTTGCCCAGGAAGGCTCGCAGGAAAAGGAGGAAGCCCAAAGCCGCGCGTGCTGCCAAGTAACCGATAAAATCAGTTCTTGGAGATACAAGAGGAAGGAGGCTCTTTATGGCTAAGCGCATTCTCGCGGTTGATGATGAGAACGACATACGTGTCATAATCAAGGCTGTGCTTTCGGCCAGGGGCTACGATGTGGAACTGGCAGTCGACGGCGAAGAGGCGATTGTGAAGCTCAACCAGGGTACTTACGACCTGGTTATACTTGATATCATGATGCCGAAGCTCGACGGCCACGGCGTTCTCAAGGAGATACGCACCCGCGGCCTGACAAACCTGCCTGTGGTGATGCTGACAGCCAAGTCTACCGACAAGGATGTCTGGGAGGGCTACGAGGAAGGCGCTACCTACTACATTACAAAGCCGTTCGAGAACATCCGGCTTGGCAACATCGTGGACTACCTGATAGGTGATTTGCCGCCGCAGGAGAGGGCGAAGCTCGAAACCCAGCTTTAGAGACTATCTCAAGACCTCACGCGGCCGCAGCCGAATGAAAAATGGAAAATGACAGAAATTCAAAATTCGAACTGGCCAATAGCCAGTAGCCAAAAGCCAATAGTCGGAGCCGGATTCCGGCTATTACCTGACGCCTGTTGGCTATTGCCTTCTTCGCTTGCGTTTATCGCTTTGAACTTTTAACTCAAGATATTGCCTCACAGGCGCTTCACCACCTCTATCATCTTGAATATCGGCAGAAACAATGACAGGGCTAAGATAGCGACCATGCCTGCAAGGAAAATAAGCAAGACCGGCTCTATAACTTTGGGAAGGTTCCTGCTCATATACTCTATTTGTGCCTCATAGGCATCGCCTACAAAGCCGAGCATTTCGTCCAGTTGCCCCGTTTCCTCACCCACGGCAACCATCTGGACAAGCATGGGTTCAAACTCGGGGTGGTCGCCAAGGGCCGACCCGACTGTTCGGCCGGCCTGAAGCTCCACTGAGATGTCCGCAACGGCGCGGGCGAAGACCTCATTTGTCATAGTTTCCCTGATAATTTCAAGCGCGCTTATGACCGGCACTCCGCTTCTGGCCATTATTTCGAGTGAGCGTGCGAACCGAACCGCAGCTATCTTGCTTATGAAGCCCTTTATTACCGGCAGACCGAGCTTAAAGCGGTCAATGTTGTACCGCCCGCTGCTGGTTCTCTTATACAGAAGGTAGCAGACAATTGCCCCGGCAATCACGCAGAGAAAGACATACCAGTATTCCGTAACAACATTGCTTATGAAAAACAAAAACCGGGTAGGGCCGGGCAGCGGTACGTCAGCCTGCATGTATACATCATGGAACTTGGGCAGAACATAGACCAGAAGAAAAATACCCACACTTATGGCAACGCAGAAGACCACTACAGGATACAAAAGGCTGCTGAGGATAGCGCTGCGCAGGGAGTCCTCCCATTCAATAAAGTCGGCAAGCGAGTTGAGGACTTCTTCGAGGCCGCCAGTTTCCTCGCCTACTCTTACAGTTGAAACATAGAGTTTAGAAAAAGCTTTCGGATGCCTGGCGAGTGCCTGGGTGAAGGACGCTCCCCCATTCAAGTCCATTCTGATTTCGCGCAGGACAGCTTTGAAAAAAGGATGGTCAGTCTGCTCGATAAGTATGTCAAGCCCGGACAGGAGCGGCATTCCGGCCTTTATTATCGTGGCGAGCTGGCGCGAAAACATGATGAGCTGCTTGCGCCCTACTCCGCGGAAACGTGACAGGGCTCCCGGGCCGCGAGCTTCTTTGTGCGACTGGATCAACGAGACGAAGTGCCCTGAGAGCGCGAGGCGCTCTGCAACAGCTTTCTCATCCACTGCTTCAAAAATGCCCTGGACCTGCTTGCCAAGGGCGTCTCTTGCTTTGTAGTAGTACTTGGGCATGCTACCGGCCCTGGTCTTCGGTTACGCGCAGCACTTCCGCCACAGTTGTCTTGCCTTCAAGAATTTTTTTCAAACCTGCATGTCTGAGTGTGACCATGCCGGATTTGACAGCCTGTTCTCTTACGAGGCTTGTCGGTGACTTGGCGACAATCAGCGAGCGAACTTCTTCTTCTGGAACCATCATTTCGAAAATGCCCTGGCGCCCTTTGAAGCCTGTCTGGTTACAATGTTTGCAGCCGCGTGCGCTGCAAAAGCTTACCTGCTCTTGCGGTCCAAGTCCCAGCGGTTCTTTCTCAAATGGGCTTGGCTCGTAAGGTTCTTTGCAGTTGGGGCAAAGAAGCCTCACAAGACGCTGACTGACTGCACACGACAACGTGGAGGCCACCAGGTACGGCTCTATGCCCATGTCTATAAGCCTTGTCGTTGTTGAGGGCGCGTCGTTCGTGTGAAGTGAGGAAAAGACAAGATGTCCGGTCAGCGCCGCCTGTATGCCGATTTGCGCGGATTCGAAGTCGCGGATTTCACCAATCATGATGATATCGGGGTCAAGTCTGAAAAGCGCTCTCAGGCCGGTAGCAAACGTAAGGCCCGCCTTCGGGTTAACCTGGCTCTGGTTGATCATTTCGATGCCGTACTCGACCGGGTCTTCAATAGTCACGATGTTCTTTTCGATGCTGTTTATGCTGTCAAGCACCGCGTACAAAGTCGTTGTCTTGCCGCAGCCGGTGGGGCCTGTGGTTAGTATCATGCCGTAGGGACGGTTGACCACCTTTTCAAACAGGGCGAGCATCTCCGGGTCAAACCCAAGCTCCGCCAGGCCAATCCGGATACCACCGCGGTCCAGAATACGCATTACTATCTTTTCGCCGCGCACCATCGGAAAAGTTGCAATACGCAGGTCAATTTCTTTGCCTTCCCTGTGAATCTCTATGTGACCGTCCTGGGGTAGCCTGCGTTCGGCTATGTTCATTCCCGCCAGTATCTTGACGCGCGTAACAAGCGCAGACTGCAGATGCTGTGGAATCCTTATCGTGTCGTGCAGTACCCCGTCAATGCGGTATCGCACTTGGATGCCATCCTTGCGTGATTCTATGTGTATATCGCTTGCCCCATCGCGGACAGCCTGCATTATCACCAGGTTCACGAGGCGTACAACAGGAGTATCCCCGGCCCCCTCCTGTATTGGTGCTACTTCCTCGCGGGCTTGTGCCGTCACCCCTCTTGCTCTATCCAGGCTGCGTATCACCTCGCGGACCGAATCTATAACCCTGTAGTATTGGCCAATAGCACGTTTGATAGCACTCTCGGTGGCCACAATGGCGAGAACCTCCATTTGGTTGCGTTGCGCAAGCTCGTCTATCGCGTAGATGTTGAATGGGTCCGCAATGGCGAGGGCCAGGGTGCGTCCGAGAGTGTAAAGCGGCATTACGCGGTACCTGCGTGCCATCTCCTCCGTGACGAGCTCAAGTGCGTCCCTTTCAACCACAAAGTGGTCAAGCTCTATGTAGGGAATCTTGAGCTGGCGTGCAAGGCAGCGGCTGAAATCCTTTTCCTCTACAAGCCCCGTAGAGGTGACAATCTCGGCAACAGGCTTGCCGCTCTTGCGCTGCTCGAGCAGCACCTGCTCCGATTCGACCTTTGTCAGAAGGCCTTCCTTGAGCAGCAAACTGATTATGTCGTCCGCCACCGCTTCCACCTCTCCCGCAAGGACGGAGCACTGCCTTGTTGCCGGCCACGTGGCCGGCTGGTGTGGCAATAAATTACGTCTTGCTTACATACCTGCTGACTTCTTCAAGAAGATACTCAATCTCAAAAGGCTTTGTTATGTAGCGGTCTGCACCGGCCTTTGTGCTTATCTCCCGGGACTCCCTGTCGACTTTGCCGGTAAGCATAATTATCGGTATCTTGCGGTACCGCTCGTCAAACTTCAAGAGCCGGCAGACTTGGTAGCCCATAAGCCCGGGCAGCAAAATATCAAGAATAATAAGGTCTGGCTTAAGCTCGCGGGCCGTTTCAAGCGCCGCAAGACCGTTGAACGTGGTAACCACCTTGTAGCCCCGCCCTTCGAGTTTCACCTTCAGGCTGTCAGATACGTCCAGGTCATCTTCAACCACAAGAATCGTCGCGGCTGCCGCGCCTGAAGGGGCCTCCTCGCCCGGCTCATGAACTGAACGGGCAGGTGGAGCTTCGGCCGGGGAGGCTTGGCCAGCCGGGTCTTGTTCTGTCAGCTCGTTGTCTTTGGCGCGGATGCTGTCCGCTTCAGATGGTTCTTCTGGCATAATCAGCTTCAGCTTGAGGGATCCTGGCGCCCCGCAAGAGGCAGTGTAAAGAAAAACTTGCTGCCTCTTTCAGACTCGCTCTCAGCCCATATACTCCCACCATGGGTCTCCACAATTCTCTTCGATATGGCCAGACCAAGGCCCTGGCCCGGCACTTCCAGTTCATCCTCTGCCTGGTAAAAACTCTCGAAAATCATTTCCACTGCCTCTGGCGCAATGCCCCGCCCGCTGTCAGACACGCAAAACAGCATCTCGCTTTCCTGCGGCTGCGCACTTACCCCTATCTTACCGGACTCTTCGCTGAACTTGATGGCATTTCGCAGAAGGTTTACAAAAACCTGCTCAATCCGTGCCTTGTCCACGTATATCCGGGGAAGCTCTTCGGGAATCTCTGTCTCTACCGTGAGAGTTTTCTCTTTCGTCCAGACTTCGACAGAACGAATTGCATCTGAGACCAGCTCCCCAACATCAGCCTCTCCAAGTTCAAGCTCCCTGGTGCTTGCGGAGCGCAGGTCCCCAAGGCAAACCAAAACCTTCGACAACTGCTCCTTGACGCGCCTCAGAGCCTCTGTAGCCTCCTTCGTGAGCTTCCCGAGATCACCATCCAGCGCGTTTGTAATGTAGTTGTTGATTGCTGTCACGGGAATGTTAATCTCGTGGCAGAACTCCGCCAGCCGGAGAGTCCGGCTCTTCGACTGCTCTGCAAGAAGCTTGTTACGGTTCATCAAGGTCTCGCAAAGCCTCGCGTTTTGAAGCGCTGCAGCACCGTAGCGCGCAAATGTGACCGCCACGCGCAGGTCTGATTGCGCGAAGTCCGGCATCTCGCCGCCGACCATCCTGTTAAGGTTAAGCACGCCCACAACTGTGTCGTTCACCTTCAAGGGAAGGCAAAGCGAGCTGTGGACATCCTCGCGGCCCTCGAGCGCCGAAAACTGCGGGTTCTCCTGGAGCCTGCCGTGCAGAATCAGAGGAATCTTGTTCTGCGCCACCCAGCCAGCAACCCGCTCGCCCATGCCCAGCGAGGTTGCCTTCTCGTACTGCTCCTGGAGCTTGACCGCGTTCTCTATGCTGAGCTTCTTTGACTTGCGGTCCACAAGCATGACCGAGCCGCCATCAGCATCCACAAGCTGCATCGCAAGGTGGAGTACCTGTCTTACTACATTTCTGATGTTGAGGCTGAGGTAGAGCTTTCGCGTTACTTCCAAAAGCAGCGGCATCTTTTCCGTCTCAACAAAGTGCTTCTTGCCGCCTTCTGTCATGAAAATCTCCGATTTTCAAGTAAGTAGAGCAGCAGATAGTTGAGAAGAGATTTTCATTGCTCTACTCTCTCCTCTCTAATCGCCGAAGGCCTACTTCGACCATACCTTGGTAAACCTCTCAAAAGACCTGTCGTAGGTCTTCTCCACATCATCCGGGAAACAGCATGCAGGCAACTCCCTGCGCCTTAAGTGGTACCGAATACACTCGCAGCATTTCCCTTTCTTGTCGCACGGATACGTGCAGTTACAGTGCTCCTTGTTCTGCTCCTGATTCGGACAATCCAAAGTCCTACCCTCTGCGTTAGCTGCTCTACTGCTCCACTAACTCAAAGAACATGAGAGCAGGTGAACAGTAGAACCGAATCCCTGCCCTTCGGCTACCCTCTGCTCCAAGACACCGGCATAAGAGCATCAAGCTTTACGCTCTGCGACAGCTCGTCAAGATACTCCTCGTCGAATGCTTTTTTGAACTCGTAGACATTATCGAAATCTTCCATCTCGTCGTCATCGGTCTTGGCCATCATGCCGTAGTTGACAAGGGTGAACACGATTTCGCCAAAGTCCCGCGTGGTTGAAATGCCCCAGTTTGCAAGCACTGTCCGCGCCAGAAGGCCGAACTTCTCCTTGGCCAGCTCGCGTATCCCCTCAAGCAGCTCCCTGCCCTCGACGTGCCTGTGCTCCTGCAATCCCGAAAGAGTGTGGTTGAGCCCATCGAGCACGAAACTGTAAGCCTCGGCGTGATAGCGCCCATCCAGCTTCGCAACTACCCTCATGCGCTCCTCAAAGTCGCGCTTCGCTGCCAGAGCAATGTGAAGGTCCGACATGCCTTTTCTTACCTCCGCTGCTTAACCACTTGTTACCGCATGCAATTAAGTATGCCACCCCCATAGGCAGGCGTGCACACCTAATTCTAACACCAACGCAGTCTTTGTGTCAACCAAAATTATACCGATGGGTACAAGCCCCTGGCTTCAGCACGGGAGTAATGTTTAGCCGCGCCGCCTGCGGCGTGGGATAAAATTCCCAAACCCGCGGGCAGCGTTTAAAAGTATCGGCAATAAACACATGTCTTTCCCAACACGCAGGTTACGCTAATGACCTGCGCAAGGCGGCGGAACAGGCCTGGAGGACAAGAGGCGTATGTGGCGGAAATAGGTAGCTATGAATGCTATTGACATGTCTTGTGTTCATTTCATAATAGTCGCTAATCTCCATATCAGTTAAGGTAAACGATATCATGGTTACAGCTAAGGATGATACTGAACTCATGCTCGACTGCCAGGCTGGAGACTGGTCCGCGTTTAGAATCCTGTTGGAGAGGTGCGAAGTCCGGTTAATCAACTATATTTATCGAATGGTCGGGGACATAGACGAGGCAGAAGACCTGTTTCAAGAGACGTTTCTGAAAGTACTGGAGAATAGAACTAATTACAGGCCCACTGCAAAGTTTTCCACCTGGCTCTATACTATTGCAAGGAACTTGTGTCTTAACTGGCTCAAGAGGCAGGAAATCTCCAAAAGGGTAGTCGCTTCGGCACCCCAACAACCTCAAGTATCTGAGTCACCTTCCAGCTCTGGTGATAGCCCGGAGTCTGAGGAACTGGAATACAAGCTCAAAACCGCCATCCGGGAACTTCCCGAGAAACTGCATGAAGCGCTGGTTCTCAGATTCTACGCCGACCTCTCCTACAAGGAAATCTCAGAACTGATGTCAGCACCCATCGGGACTGTGAACTATTGGGTCCAAGAGGCTATCAAGAAGCTTGCCGCTCGATTTGGCTCCGGTATAACCCCAACAGGTTGAGCCCTTCTGGATTCGTTGGTTCAGTTGGAATAGAGATTGGCAGAGCGTTTCATGTGCATCGTTTGAGAAACTGCGTGGGAGTTCTCTGCGGAATCTCAAGGGTTCTGGAAAATCCGGTAAATCTCAAAAATTTCCCATAAAAACCTTATCTCAGTTGCTTAACAGGATAGAGAGGAGAACGAGAGCAATGGATTGTGAAGAAGTAAGGGCAGAGCTGGCCAGGTTTATTATGCGGGAGGGGAGCGAGGAATCAGCCTTAGAGATAGAGAGCCATATAGCCTGTTGCAGCAAGTGTCAAGAGGAGAAGCGCCGGCTCGACAAGGTGTTGAAACTACTGAAGCACTCTCCGCGGTTAGGTGGTTCTCAAGAAAGGAGAGCACGCGTGATGGAGGCGGCAAGAG
>CAYWBA010000007.1:0-9819 GCA_964455955.1 uncultured Planctomycetota bacterium
TTTCAACGCCTCAGTTAAGAACATAAATGCTTTATTATCTATTACAGTTATGTTGACCAACGCCCAGGCGGCAGCCACCTGGACAGTTTTATCTTTATCCCTTTTCCACAGTTCTCTGAGGGGTTTCTCTGCTTTTTTGTCACATATGTCGCCCAGGGCTAATGCACATAGTCGGCGGACATCCTTATTCTTATCTTTCAATGCCTCAATCAAAGGCTGAACTGTCCTTTCGTCACTCATCTCTACCAGCATCTTTGCGGCCTTGCGGCGGACATCAACACTTCTGTCCTTCAGCGCCGCTATGAGAGATTTAATCATCTTTTTCCGATATTTTTGCTTCCGTAGCGTTGCGGCAGGTTCACCGACAACTTTGTCTGCATCACTGAAAGCCTCAATAACAGGTCTGAGTGCAGGTCCCCCGGACTTTTCCAGAATGCCCAAGAGAGCCTGTCGGGCGGCGGCGGTTTCAGCTTTTAGCGCATCAATCAGGGGTTTAATTGCGGATTTGCCAATCATCCTCAATGCCTGTGCAGCGCTTCGGCGTACCATCTCGTACTCACCCTGCAAAGCTTCAATCAAAGGCTCAACTGCTCTCTCGTCGCCTATCTTCCCTAACGCGGTTGCGGCTTCGATACTGACCAACGGGAATTTATCTTTTAGCGCCTTAGTAAGAAATTCAGTCGCCCTTTTGTCGCCTATGTCCCCCAGTGCCCGTGCAGCAGCAATGTAGACTTGAATATCTGTATCTCTCAACGCTTCGATAAGAAGCTCAACTGTTCTTCTATCGCGTATCCCGGCTAATCCATATACGGCAGAGAGGCGGACAGAACGGTCTTTGTCTTTGATAGCTTCGGCCAAAGGCTCAACAGCCCGGGAGTCACCGAGACTTCCTAATGCCCCAGCGGCTGAGGAACGGACACCTCCGCTTTCATCCTTCAAGGCCTCAATCAGAGGTTCAAGCGCCCTGCAACTGCCAATTGCTCCCAATGCAGCTGCCGCTCCCCTGCGAATATTCTCATCTTTGTGCTTGAGCGCAGTGATAAGGCTTTCGACCGCTGGTTTACCAATTCCCATAAGAACCCATTTCGCGTTTTCGGCAGGACCACGACCGCCACTTTCTTTCCTTTCTGCCATTAGCTGGATTAGAGGCTTGATAGCGGGTTTGCCTATGTTTACCAGAGCGTTTTTGGCAGCCCACCGGACTTGTTCGTGTTTGTCTTTCATCGCACGGATGAGAGGGGCAACCGCTCTCTCGTCGCGCAACACGCCCAGTGCATGTGCAGCGGCGCTGCGAACCTCCCGGTTTGTATCGGAGAGTGACCCAATAAGAGGCTCAACTGCTCTCTCGTCGCCTATACTGCCGAGTGCTCGCACAGCCTCTCGGCGAACTTGGATGGTCTCGTCTCCTATCACTTCAATCAAAGGTTCAACCGAGTTTTTGTCATCTATCTTTCCAAGCGCGCATACAGCAGACAGGCGGATAAGGCCATCCTTGTGTTTCAGTAGCTCGCCGAGGGGCAGTACAGCCTTACTATCACCTATATTGCCCAATGCTACCGCGGCGGCACGGCAGACACTGTTACTTTCGTCCTGTAACGTATTGATCAGCGGTCGAACCGCCCTTTGGTCACCTATCTTGCCGAGCGCTTCGGCAGCGTAGTGGCGGATGTCTGAGGATTTACTTTTCAGCAATTCAATAAGGAGCTCAAGAGCGGGCTTGCCTATCTTTGCGAGGGCGCGGGCGGCAATACCGCGGACGCTTGCTCTTTCATCGCTTAAAGCTTCGACAAGAGGTTTTACAGCCCTTCCGTCAGCTATTTCTCCTAACGCCCATGCAGCCTTTTCGCGGACATACCACTCTTTATCTTTCAATGTTTGAATCAAGGGTTCAACAGCTTTCTTGTCGCCTATTCTACCCAAAGCTTCTGCAGCGTAGTAACGAACCCAGCCGTAGTCATCCTTGAGCGCTTCAAGGAGGGGCTCGACTGCTTTCTTGTCGCGCATTTCACCTAACTTTTCCGCAGCATGGCAGCGGATATCTTTATCCTTGTCTTTCAGCGCTTTAATCAGATGCTCTTGAGCCGCGGCCTCATGGGATGCAAAGACAGAGAGGGCAAAAAGAAGGATTAGGAGGACTTTTTTCATGTCATACTCCCCCGGATTGACAAATTCCCCGGACAGGTGTTCCGGTTTATCAATCCGCCATTAGTATTATAACAGGAGTGGGACACTAATTGCCAGAAATTTGCGGATTTCCGGGGTGAGGGGCCTTGCAGTCTGTCCCTGTTGCGGGCGGCGTGGGTGAGACTGTACCGCAGGTGGAGTAATTTTTATTCCGCGCTGCAGGCAACGCGGCTAAACATTTGTGTCCCCGGGTATGAAACCCGGGGCTTGACTTTCACCACTGTCAAAGGTGGCTGCGCCACTGCCAGCGTGGTGCTTCCGGGATATTGCCCGCGGGAAACAAGCCCACGGCTTGCATCCACCCCGATAAACGGGGCGGGTGAGGAAATTGGAATTGACCGGTGGGGAGATGGATGCTACGCTTCTGGCCCTTCGTGTTGACTTGTTGATATGGGGCCGGGATGACGGAGCCGCTTCACAAGGCGCTGAGGAAAGCACTGGAAGAAGGCCCGCCTGAGCTGACGAGCGGGAGCACGTTTAAGCACCTTCTCCGGCTCGGGCTGCCAAGCATGCTTGCGATGGGGCTGCAGGCTTCCTACGATATTGTTGACCTGATATGGGTGGGTCGGCTTGAGCATAGTGCGGATGCGATGGCTGCGGTCACCATTTACGGGTTCCTGCTTGCGCTTGTGGTTGTGTTGAATCAGATAGTGGATGTCGGGGGCACGGCGCTGATTTCGCGCTACTGGGGTGCGAGGAGGTTTGATGCAGCGCGTGCTGTAACAGGCCAGACATGGTTGCTGAAGCTTCTCCTTTCGCTGCCGGTGGCTGTGCTGGGTGCGGTATTTGCAGGCGACATTTTCAGGGCGTACGGTTCCCCGCCGGGCGTGGTGGCGCTTGGGGTGCAGTACTCGGTGATAATGTTTCTGGGGCTGCCTTTGCTGTTCTGGGGCCTGACGCTGAACACCGCGTTCCGGGCGGCGGGGGATGTCAGGAAGCCGCTATACATGGCTGCGATTTCGATAGGCGTGAACCTTGTGCTCGACCCGGTTCTGATTTTCGGGCTTGGGCCTATTCCCGCGCTTGGTGTCATGGGTGCTGCGATAGCGTCGGTTTTTTCGCAGGCGCTTCTTGTGGTGATAGGGCTTTACTTCCTGCTTGGCAGGCGCTCGCAGTTGCAAGTGAAGGTTGCGCAGCTTTATACGCCGAGCATAAGGTGGGCGGCGAAGATATTTGGGATAGGCGCGCCTGCCGCAGTTGGTGATTTTTTGAGGACGGCGGTGGCGCTTGTAACTGCGTGGGTAGTGCTTAGGTTCGGGAAGGAGACGATGGCAGCTTTTGGTGTGGGGAGCCGGCTGCTTTTTGCAGTGTTTATCCCGATTTTTGCAATGGGAAGCGCGATAAGCGCGTTAGTGGGCCAGAACCTTGGTGCCGGGAAGCCGCAGCGAGCAGCGAGGGCGGTGATAAACGGGACGTTCTTCGCGCTGGGCATAGCCTTCCTGCTGGGGCTGGTAGGGTTTCTCTTTCCGCGGCTGATTATGCGTATATTTACTCCGGACCCCGTGGTGATTGGGATAGGCATTCCGCTGCTGCGCATGGGTTCGTTTGCGATAATCGGGGTTGCGGTTGCGACATGCCACGCAAGCGCGTTCTGGGGTGCGGGCGACACGCTGCCGCCGATGGTGGTGTGGATTGTTGCGACTGCCGGGGTCCAGCTTCCAATCATGCTTCTGTCAGTGTTCTACTTCCACGCGGGCCCGACATACGTCTGGTTCAGCGTAACTGCGGGCGCGCTCGCCGGGATGATGATTATTGCAGTGTGGCTTGCCAGGGGCAAGTGGCTCAAGAAGAGGATATAGGAACCTGCCTGATGTGCTCTCTGGAAAAGGAAAGCGGGGCGCTTTTCAGGGGGTCTTTGGGGGTAAAGGGTCCAAGCGCCCCGTCAGCTCCTTACTGTTTAATAAGCGGTGGGGGGAAACTTCACCTCGTAGCCGGGCTTCAGCCCGGCAGGTGCGGGTTGGTGCTTGCGGGTTCCTAACCCTTCGAGAGAGTAACCGAGATTAGCTTCCCCCATATAGCCCGCTATCGTACTAACTCTGACTTATTTCATCTCAAATTCCGTGCCAAACAGCCTCTTGATGGAGAGGGAAAACGTATCTTATGCGCAGGGAAAGGGTTATGTCAGAAAGAGGGAAGGGCGGTCAGCGGACTTTCATGAGGGATTGGGGCAGCAATGTCACAGGCCAAAACGGGGCGCGTTTACTTAACTGTTTGCTGTATAAGGAGAAGCGCGAATGGGGCAACGAGGGCGTGTCGGGACATGAATGTCCCGAGCTATGGTTTTTGAATGTTGTATTTTATCAGCAGGCGGTGGATAGTCTTGCGGTCTATGCCTGCTTCTCGAGCTGCCAGAGAGATATTGTTGTGGTGGCGCGCGAGGAGTTCCCTGAGGTACTTTCTCTCGAAGAGACCTATCCACTTTTATTTGGCATCTTTGAAGGATGCGGCTGTGTGTGGGCTGGGGATTTCGGTGAATTCCTGGCTGCGCACGTGGTTTGGCAGCGCTTCGACGCCGATGGTGGGGGTATCTGTCAGCGAGACGGCGCGTTCGATAGTGTTCTGGAGTTCGCGAACATTGCCGGGCCATTTATATGTTTCAAGAACAGCCATAGCTTCCGGTGAAATACCCTCAATCGGGCGTGGCGAGGTTTTGGCGAATTCTTTGAGGAAGTGGTTTGCGAGGAGAGGGATGTCTCCCTGCCGCTCGCGCAGCGGTGGGAGCGCGATTCGCACAACGTCAAGCCTGTAAAAGAGGTCTTCGCGGAACTTTTCGCTTTTTACAGCTTCCTCGATATCGAGGTTTGTGGATGCAACCACCCGGACATCCACCGGTATCTGCTCGTTTCCGCCTACCCTGCGCACCGATTTTTCCTGCAGGACGCGGAGGAACTTGGCTTGGGTAGGCAGGGGTAGCTTGCCGACTTCGTCCATGAAGAAGGTGCCGCTGTCGGCGTACTCGAGGAGGCCGGGGCGGGTGCGGTGTGCGCCTGTAAATGCGCCTTTCTCGTGTCCGAACAGTTCGCTTTCAAGCAGGGTTTCAGATAGTGAAGCGCAGTCCACGGGCACAAAAGCCTTTTTTGCGCGCTGGCTGTTGGCGTGAATAGCTCTTGCGACAAGTTCCTTGCCGGTGCCGCTTTCGCCTGTGACGAGTATGTTCGCTTCTGTGGGTGCGACTTTTCGTACAAGCTCGAAGATTTCCTGCACGGGCTGGCTGGTGCCGACGATGTTTTCCAGAGCATAGCGTGTCCGGACCTGGGAACGGAGGTTTTGTATTTCGGACAGGGTTTCCTGGAACTGCATGTCAACAAGCCTTACGCCGTATTTGCGCATAGCGGTCGAGGTCAGCGTAAGGATGTCGTCAATCTTGAAGGGCTTTCTAATATAGTCGTCCGCGCCGGCTTTCATAAGGTCCACTGCGAGTACGTCTGAACCATAGGCCGTCATCATGACGACCGCGGTTGCGTGCTTGTTGAGTTTTATCCAGCGCAGGACGCTTAATCCGTCTTTTTTAGGTATCCTGTAGTCAAGCAGAACCACTCGCGGCGCCAGGGATGCGACTTTCCGGATTGCTTCCTCGCCGTCGCGGGCTTCGAGGATTTCATATCCTTCCGATTTGAGGGTGGTGCCTATGGTCAGGATTGTGTCCTCGTCGTCATCCACAATCAGCACCCGGCCGCGCCTTTCAGCAGTTTCAGGTGCGGCGACCTGGTCTCTTTCATGAATCCGCTGGAGCGCGGCTGTCAGGTCTTGCTGCTGGTCCGGCAGGTAAATGAAGAGAGCTGCTTCTACATCTTTTGCAAGGTGCTCGAACTGGACATCCTTGCGCCCTGTGGAGCAGAGGACTACGGGGATATGGTTTAGCTCTGCATTGTCCCGGGACTTCACGAGACGGCAAAACTGGAAGCCGTCGAGGTCTGTTTCGGAGGCGGGCTCAATGTCGCAGATAATTGCTTTGGGCGAGTCTGTCTTAAGCTGCCTGAACGCGGCTTCGGCACCCTCGATGGTCTTGACTTCGCCGAGCGCGTGCTCCCGCAGTTCATCGGCCAGGTGTGATACAACATCACCCTTGCGGCCAATTATGTAAATACCACCAGCAGCCATACTGTGTTCCAACCCGCCTGCCGTGTTTTCTTGTCTCTCTCCCGCACCGGGCGATTTTATGCAGCCTCAGCACAGATGCAAGAAAAATCCGTCCGTGGGCCCCGAGTCCATGCAGACGGGCGGTAAGAGCCGGGCAGGGGAGCAATTGATGTAATTATTATTTGACATAGTTATGCTCATGTTCTTATAATATGGTTGAATCCTCCCTGTTTGATAGCTGTGAAATGGTTCGTGTGAAAGCACCGGAGGTTGTACAGTGGACATAAAGCTCAAGTGCGAGTGCGGGCAAATACTGGTAGTGAGCACCAAAGCAGCCGGAAAGACCGGCACGTGTCCTGCCTGTAACAAGACAATCCGGATTCCAACGCTTGAGCAAATCGAGAAAGCACGACAGGCACAGGAACCATCTGCGGCCAAGGGGGAACCTGGTGCGCCGGGCACGGCAAAGTTCAAGGCGCCCGCGCCGTCGAAGAGCCGTTCAAAAGCACTTACTGGTGCCAGGAGTTCGAGGATAGGCCGCAAGGGGGCCAAATCACGTCGCAAGGCCAGTGGGAAAACCCGGGCCGTGCGCAAAAGCTCTGCACTTATGAAAGCGCTCGGAAGGGCCGAAGAGGCCGAGGGGGGCGGAATACCTCAAAAGAAGAAGCCGGTAGCGGCGTTTATTGTAATAGGTGTCTTGATAGTCGGCGGGCTTGTTGGGGCGTATGTCCTGTACTGGGGCCCTATGGGGAAAGCCAGGGCGCGGGTCAGGGGGTATTGCCAGGCCATGGATGGATTTATTGGTGATGCGCGTACCAGCGTTATACAAAAATTCGAGAAGCGCTTTCCTGCATCCCCTTCCGACTTCTCCAAGAGGCTCAGTTACGTGAAGGACAGCACCGTTCAGGTAAAGGGGACAATGAGCACCAAGATGAAAAAGGCCTACAAGACTGACAACATGATGGAAAATGTAATGGATATTTTTGAGGATGCCCTGTCTGTCATAAAGGAACGGGCAGACCAGGAAAAGGCAAACATGCTTAGCGAGGAAAACCTAAAAGAGATGAATGAGCGGTTCACCGTAAAGCTGGAAGAGGCCAAAGGCGAGCTCGCTAAGATTGAAAAGGTAATCAGGGACTTAATAGACAAGGTATATTAGGTAATGAAACTCATCCTCCTCGGATGTTTCGCAGCAATGCTTGCCTCATGCCTTGCCGGCGGCTCAGTTTCCCACAAGCGCTCTCCTGACGCGCTTGAATACTTCTCGAAGGATGAAATCGAACGCGGCAAGGCCTATCACCACGCAGGATACACCCTTTTTTTCTTGAGAAACGGCGCTGTGGCGGCTGTCTTGCTGCTGCTTATCTACACCGGCGCTGCCAGGGGCATTGAAAAACAGGTTTCCGCGCAGGTGTCCTCTTCCCCCCTGCAGGTTCTGCTTTACTTCGCAGTCTTTTTTGCAATATACACCGCCGTCAGGTTCCCGTTTTCCCTTTACGGCTCCTTTTTTGTTGAGCACAAGTACGGCTTCTCAAACCAGGGCTTTGCCGCCTGGCTTGGCGACTTCCTCAAGGGCAGCGCCATATCAGGTGTTTTGTGGGCTGTGCTTGCGGTTGGGATGTACTGGTTGCTTAAAGCCTCGCCGCGCCTGTGGTGGCTCTTTGCCACGGGTGGATTTGCGTTGTTCGTCGCCTTCTTAATCCTGCTTAAGCCGGTGGTGTTCGACCCTGTGTTCAACAAGTTTGTTCCCCTTCAGGATGCCCAGCTCAAGACGGAGATTGTGGACCTTGCGAAGAAGGCGGGCATTGAGGTCGGCGATGTTCTTGTCATGGATGCAAGCAGGCGCACCTCGCATACCAACGCATACTTCACGGGGTTCGGCCATACCAAGCGGATTGTGCTCTACGACACCCTGATAGAGGGCCACACCGGGCCGGAGATTCTGTCCGTGATGGCGCACGAAATCGGCCACTGGAAATATGCGCATATCTACAAGGGATACTTCATGGGGGTGGCCGGTACGCTTCTTGTGCTGCTTGTCATCAGTTTTCTCGGCGGATGGCTCATCGCGCACATGCCGCTTGGCGCAAAGACGCTTGCCTCACCTGCCACCATGCCGCTTGTCTTCCTGATTCTGTTTGTGTGCACTCTGCTTTCCATGCCGTTTCAGAACGTCATATCTCGGCACTTTGAGCGCCAGGCAGACGGGACCTCCCTCGAACTCACGGGCGACCCGCAGACTTTTATTGAATTGCAGGTCAAGCTTTCGCGCGCAAATGCCTCCGATGTTACGCCGGCTGCATTTTGTTATTACTGGTTCTACACGCACCCTTCGCCAATGGAGAGGATCGCGGCTGCCGAGCAGTTCAGGGGCAGGTAAATGCAAGTCTCATACACTTTCTTCGATACGGAGCTCGGCACATTCTACGCAGCATTTACCCTCAAGGGCCTGTGCGAGCTTTCGCTTTCCTGCAAGAGTGAAGAGGAGTTTGTCAAGCACCTAAGAGAACGTTTCGGCGCCGAGCCTGTGCAGGATGACAGCCTTGTAAGGCAGTTGCTTCGGACAATAAACAATTACCTGCACGGTGAGCGGGTGGAGTGGAACTTCAGTATTGACGTTTCTGACGCGACTGAATTTCAACAGGCGGTCTGGACGGAGGCGCAGAAGATTCCTTACGGCACGACAATTTCCTACAGCGAGCTTGCCAGGCGCGTGGGAAGACCCAAAGCCGCACGCGCAGTCGGCGGCGCAATGGCTGCCAACCCGGTTCTCCTCGTAATTCCCTGCCACCGCGTGCTGGGCGCTGACGGCTCGCTTACCGGCTTCGGCGCAGGCCTCGACATAAAAGAGAAACTCCTGCGCCTCGAAAGTGAGGGCAGGTTCTAAGCGACAAACGGGGCGGGGGAGCCGCAGGAAACACAGGTGTTGCCGTTGAGTCCGGAGGTGTCGATGCGATACCCGGAGCGGCGCACAAGGGGTTCTCCACAGTTAGTGCAAGCTGTATCAGACCCGTCTGAACTCACTACGTTGCCGAGATAGACATAGGTCAATTTCTCAGTGAGAATCTTCCGAGCCTTCTGGAGCGTGGTCAGGGGCGTGGGAGGGGCGTTAAACTTGTAGTGCGGGAAATACGCGCTTAGGTGGGCCGGGGTGTCAGCGCCGAGGCTCTCATGCACCCAGTCGCGCAGTTTCACAAAATCTTCGTCTGTGTCGTTTTCGCCCGGGATTATCAGGTTGGTAACTTCAATATGTACGCCTGCCTCTTTCATCTTGCGGCACGTGTCGAGCACAGGGCCGAGCTTTCCCTTGCAGAGGTTGGTGTAGAAGGATTCGCGCATTGACTTGATATCTATGTTCGCCGCGTCGAGGTACGGGAGCAGGTCGCCTAAGGGCCCGGGGTTGACATAGCCGTTTGAGACAACTACGTTTTTGAGCCCTTCTGCATGTGCGAGGGCGGCGCACTCCTGGACAAACTCCATCCATATCATGGGCTCGTTGTAGGTGTAGGCGATTCCTGTCGAGTTGCGGTCCTTTGCAATTGTGACAACCTCGGC
>CAYWBA010000007.1:9829-21461 GCA_964455955.1 uncultured Planctomycetota bacterium
GAGAAATACCCGCGTTCTGGCAAAACGGGCAGTGGAAGGAGCAGCCGAAAGTGCCAACGGAAAGGATGTAGGAGCCGGGATGAAAGTGATAGAGGGGCTTCTTCTCAATCGGGTCCATACCTATGGAGGTAATTTTGCCGTGGTTCAGGGAGTAGAGCTTGTCTCCCTTTCGCTGCCGCGCGTTGCAGGAACCGTAATCGCCGTCCTCAAACCTGCAAACATGCGGGCACAGGAGGCAGGCGATTCTGGAGTCAGAGCGCGTTTCCCAGTATTTTGCCTCTTTCATTGCGCCTCTCGCGTACTGTTGGGGGCGGGATTTTGCTTGACGGAACTTTCACCCCTGACATAGCAGGCTTGTACAAAGGGGCCTGCCTTTTCGGCGATTTCTTTAAGCTCGTCGCGCGTGAATGACTGGTAGTTGTCGAGCGTCGGGTCAAGGCACGAGCCACCTTTGAATTCCTGCAGCACATAGCGCCGGGCACCTTCGAGGGTTCGGGCAATAGCAATTATATCGCTCTTGTCCAGAAAGAAGGAGCAAACCGTGGTTCTAAACTCACAGTCTACTTCGCCCTTCTGGAGAAGAGCTATGGATTCTCTTATTGCGCCCAGGTCCACCTCGACGCCGGCTACGGCGCGGTAGGTGTCATCAAGTGGAGCCTTGACATCCATGGCGACAAAATCCACAAGCTGTTTGTCTATAAGCGAGGCGAGCACGCCGGGATAAGTGCCGTTTGTATCAATCTTGACTGCAAGGTTGAGCTGTTTGAACTCGGAGGCAAGCGACTCGATTTCGACGTGCATGGTTGGCTCGCCGCCGCATATTACAACTCCGTCAACCCAGTCGGCTTGTTCCTTCAGGTAATCCCGGACAGCGTAGAAGGGGATGGATTCGAGAGTATTCGCGTTTAGAACGAGGTGCGGGGAGTGACAGATGGGGCAGCGAAAATTACACCCTGGCAAAAACACCTCCGAGGCGATTTTCCCTTCCCAGTCTATCAGGGTGTTTTTTATAAAACCCTTTATCAGTGGTAGCATCTGCCTTTACTAATCCTCACGGATAGCTCTTCCTTGGGCGGCACAACCCCGTCCCACCTGGCGAGGTCCTCGCCGTTGTCTGTTACTATTGTTGTTGGAATGGAGCGGACATCGTAGAAAGCTCCCTCCGCGCGCCCGTCGACAGTATCCATGTCGTAATAAACTGCCTCGGGAATCTCGTTTGTTTCGACGAACTCGTCAATACTTCTCTTGGCTGCTTTGCAGTTTGGACACGCCTCACGTCCGAAAATCCTTATCTCCACTCCGTTAACCTCCTTCGAACATTTCTGTCGCATATGAGTTGCTTACTTGTTTATCAGCGTCGGAATCTTCCAAAGAGCCTTCCGGCTCGGCTTCTTCCAGCAGGTCAATTGCCTGCCTCAGGTCGAGTGAAAGTCCTTCTACTTTGAATGGAAGCCCGGGAAACTCCCGCTCCAGGCGATACTTGGCCGAAGTTACGGCAAGCTCGGACGAGTCAATGCCAAGCCAGCGGCGGCCAAGTTTCTGTGAGGCGACAAGGGTTGTACCGCAGCCGCAGTACGGGTCGAGCACCACCTCGCCCTTGTTTGAGCAAGCCGCCACAATGCGTTCAAGCAGTGCGAGAGGTTTCTGGGTAGGATAGCCTGTGCGCTCTTTCGCCATCGGGTTTACCATGGGGATGTTCCACACATCGTCCGCGGGCGTACCGTCCGGGTGGGGCAGATACTTTTTCCCCGCGGCTGAGGTTATGCCGCTTTTTGCATAACCTGAGGTTTCCTTGTAGGGCAGGCGGACAGTGTCGATGTTGAAGGTGTAGTCCTGGGATTTTGTGTAGAACAGGATAATATCATGCTTGCGGGAGAAATGGTTTTTCGCCCGGCCGCCGCCTGTGTAGTGCCATATAATTTCGTTGCGGAAATTGGACTTGCCAAAGAGCGCATCGCAGATAATACGCAGGTAGTGAGATGTTCGCCTGTCGCAGTGGAGGAACAGCGAACCACTTGACTTCAGGACGCGGTGAAGCTCAGCAAGGCGCTCCGTGACGTTTAGGAGATAGGCTATTGTGCCGCAGGGCCCGAGTATTTCAAGAAGGCCTCGCAGCACGCCGCTGACTGGTGATGTGCTGCCGGTTAGCCGCCCGAAGGCCTGGTATGCCTCGTCGTTGTATTCCCAGTTGTCTTTGAAAGCAACAGCCCCGGTTTTGACCTCGCCCCCGGCGCTGCCGCGAAACGTGAAGTAGTGCGACCGGTTTGTGGCAAAGGGAGGGTCAAGGTAGACAATGTCCACAGATTCCCCTGGTACAGACCGGCGCAAGATCTCCAGGTTGTCTCCATAGCACAGGATGTTTTCTTGCATCCGGGACATGGCCTTTTTCCTACACTACAGCGTAATTTCCGCGCCTGCGATCGGCAAGCTCGCCCAGCTTTGATTTGTTCCAGTTGTCTACACGGCTGAAGTAGCCGACGATTCTTGCAATACCATACACATTGACGGAGTTGCAGTGCTCGCAGCTTTCTTTGAGGCCGCGGCTGCTTCGGTTGCAGTCGTTGCATATGGTGAACTCCGGGGATATGGTTATCTGTGCGGCCTCGGTGTTCTGATACGTTTTCGCCACGAGGTTGAGGATTGAGTCGGGGTGCGGGCGCGACTCGCCCACAAAGGCGTGAATGATTGCTCCTGACTCGATAAGCGCGTGGAACTTCGACTGCAGCCTAATCCGGGTGATGAGGTCAACCGGCGCGTCTGCGCGCAGGTGTATTGAGTTGGTGTAGTAGAGCTCGTCCTGCTCCCTGTTGCCGCGCAGGTACTGCTTGGACTCAGGGAAGATTCTCTCGTCAACCTTGGCAAATCGGCGCGTCGCGCTTTCGGCAGGTGATTCCTCGAGGGCGATTATAAGCCCATGCTCCTTGCTGTAATCCTTCGCCTTGAAGTACATGTAGGAGACAATCTTAAGCCCCAGCTTGAGGGGGTCGGGCCCCTCGTGCAGTTCCTTGCCTGTAAGGCACTCGACAGCTTCATTCACCCCGATAAGACCGATTATGTAGGTCGCCTTGTCAAGGTCCACGTAAGGCTGGCCATCCTCTGCAGGCTTGCCGAGCTGCCACAGTGGCATCTTGGGTGAAGACATAAGCTTTTTTATGAAGAGCCGCTTCTGCAGATGTGCCTTTACGGCAAGCTCCATCATCTCGCCGACCTCTTCGAAGAACTTGTCAATGTCTCCCTTAGCCCGGTACACGCACTGCGGGAGGTTTATAGTGACGTTCTGGAAGCCGCAGAACCGCATGGATTCAGGGTGCTTGAGCATGTAGGAATCTTCAATCTTTGTGCGCAGCCTGCAGCAGGCGGAAAGTGTCACGGCGTCGCGGTCGAATACGAAGTACGGTATTCCGTTCTCGCTTGCTATCTGGCACGCGTAGCGCAGGAGTTCGTGCTGGCGCGGGTCGGTAAAGGTCGCCTCGTTTATGTGGAGGTCGCACTTGGGGAATGCGAAGATGTGGCCATGCTGGTCGCCCGCCTGCCAGACATCAAGCATTGCGCGGGCAAACTCGATGGCTGTGTCCTCGTATTCGCCGTAAGTTTTTCCCGTTTCTTTTCCTCCTGGGCCGACTGCCGGAACATCCTTAAGGTACTCAGGTACACCTGTGTGAATGTTGAAGTCGAGGAACAGCGTCTGCCCGCCCCGCGAGAAGGCGTTCTGGGAGCCCGAGAATATCAGGTGCTGCGCCTCCTGTTTCATTTGGTCGTATGACATGCCCTCAAGGTACGGTGCGTAGAGAATGTTCAGATAGCCCACGCCCAGCGCCCCGGCGTAAAATGCCTGCATCGAGGCAAGGAACGTGTTCAGGTGGCCGGTTAGAGTGCGGGCATGCTTTGCAGGGGCGGACTGCGTGTCAAGGTTGTTAAGCCTGAGCCCGTACTTCTTTATGTACTCCAGCGAGTGTGATGAGCAGTAAACCCGGGAAGGATAGCCGAGGTCGTGAACGTGAATCCTCGCGTTCAGGTGGGCGTCGGCCACATCCTGTGAAAAAACCTCCTGAAGAGCATACTGCTTGAGAACTGTCTCGGCAATCGCGAGGTTTATCGCTTCGGGGTTGTTGGAGGCTATATTGGAGTTCTCCTTGGACTTTGACATTATTAGCTGCTCAACGTCGTACTTGGGCATGCCGAGCAGTCTTTGCTGTTTGAGCTGCTTCTGAAGGCCGCGCTCGAAAAGCTCGTTGTCTGCAAGCTCGCGGACAAGCGTGGTTGAGACGCGCTCCAGCCCCGAGGCGAATATGCGCTTCTCCACGGAGCTTGCTATCTCGGCCGCGGTCTGGATGTCAAGGTCGGCCTCGACCTCAAGTGCTGCCGCTATCTTTCCCTTTGACCAGGGGGTAAGCTCATCTTTGGTGACAGGGTCAACAAGAAGTGACGCATCGGTCGTTGAGCCGTTTGTAACTACCCGCTTGCGCACCTTGAGGCTTTCGCGTATTCTCGCCCTTTTCTCGCGGTATAGAATGTAGGACTTGGCGGTCTTTGCGTGGCCGGTTTCAATAAGAACCTTCTCCACCATGTCCTGAATATCCTCGATTGTAGGAATCGTCTTAGCATAGTGCTTTTCGAGGAACAGGGTGGCAACGCCCCCGAGTTCGTCTGCAAGGAATCTGTCCTCTCCGCCCACGGACAGGGCCGCCTTGTAGATAGCATCAGCTATTTTGCTTTCGTTGTAGGGAACAAGCCGCCCATCTCTCTTGCGTACCTGCTTAATCTTTGACATCCTTCTTGGCCTCCTCAGCCGCTCTCTTTGTTATATTTTCAATTTCTTTGACGAATTCTGTTATGTCCTGGAAATTCCTGTAAACTGAAGCGAACCGCACATAGGCTACGTGGTCCAAGTCCCGCAGATAATTTATTATCTTCTCACCAATCACCGTCGTCGGGACTTCCCGGTCATAAGTCTCGCTTAGCTCGCGTTCTACCTCGTCAACAATCTCCTGAAGCTGCTTGGTGCTCACAGGCCGCTTGCGGCATGCTATTTTCAAGCCTTCAAGCACCTTCACCCTGTCAAAGTCCGCGCGCCCCCCATCCTTCTTTATAACGCGTAACGAGCCTTTTTCCACTCGCTCGTAGGTCGTGAACCTTCGGCCGCAGTTCTGGCACTTGCGCCGCCTGCGGATTACGTAGCCCTGTCCGGAAGAACGTGAGTCGATGACCTTGTCCTTGTCAACCTTGCAGAATGGACAGCGCATATTCGTCTTCCCGCAGAATCTAAGGTGTGCAAAAAGCCTGCAAATTTGCCAAACGCTTTGCTGTGATTACAGTTGGCAGGCTCTAATACCCTATATATCCCCCTGCACCGGGCTAAATATACTACATATAGTCAGGTCAGTCAAAATAAAAATCCAGGAAAAATTTGACTCTTGATGTAACCCTTGAAATTTCCAAGCCTTGCGATGAAGAAAAATTTACTTCTTGCCGCAAAGTTCCACACATGCATCGCGCAGAAGCTCCTTGGCCAGTTCATCCGCATAATCGCCTTCGGCGTAAATCCTTTTGATACCAACGTTTATGAGCATCTTTGCGCAGAGTGCACACGGGCTCGTGGTACAATACAGTGTGGCTCCAGAGACCGGAACGCTGTAAATAGCAGCCTGCAACAGTGCGTTCATCTCCGCGTGCAAGCCCCGGCAGAGTTCCTGCCGCTCTCCGGAAGGGATTTTTAGCTTTTCGCGGAGGCAGCCCACCTCTTCGCAGTGCTTCAGCCCGCTTGGCGCGCCGTTGTAACCGGTGGTCAGTATCCGCTTGTCGCGCACCAGAACAGCTCCCACCTGGCGTCGAAGGCATGTTGACCTGCTTGCAACTACGTGTGCAATCTTCATGAAATAGTCATCCCAGCTCGGTCTGCTCAACTTTTGCCCCTCCTCTTGAAGGTCGTTATTATACGTCAACGCGGGACATTTTCAACACGCAAGCCATTTTTGGGGGTAATTTGAGGCATTTTGGCGTGATTTTGCAGGCAAATATGCATGAAATAGTCCTGAATCCAGGATTTTTGCATGTATATAAACCAAGCGGATACTGCCCGCATTAAGACAGACAGCATCCGCAAATCTCCCCTACTGAAGTGCCAACGACCTGGCTTTATTTGCCGTGGCCTTCCGGGATATCAACGCCGAATTCCTTTTTAATTATCTTTCGAATCTCATCCCAGTTCTTGCCCTGGCTCTCAAGCTCTTGAATTCTTTTCTGTATCTTAGCCCTATCAATGCCGCCGTGGCCGTGGCCTGGGCCGCCAGCCGTCTGCTCGATTATCTTTCCCGTAATCTTGTCCCCGTTCTTAAGCTCTATGGAGTCTGCAAACAACACTCCACATGCAAATACCAAGATCGCGACAAGCATCATCTGAAACGCTTGTCTCATACCACAGCCTTCCTTTCTCATTCTCCTTGACGGCTGGTGCCCGTTTACCTGGCAGGCGCCGAATAATTTGAAAAGTAAAGAGTTGAAGGCGGAGCTGGAATTTGAAAAGACGTCGTTTAAGATAAAGATAAAAGGCACGACGTTTAAGATAAACAATTAGGAAAACACTGCAGTATCTTCCTGTCACAACTGTTGACAATCCTTTTTGAATGCGTACAATCTGTAAACAAACGTTGAGTTTTCACTTGGGGGAGGAACAATATGGCTGAAGAGCATAAGTTGTTCACTAGGAAGGCGACCGGGCTGGTCAGGTCCATAGGCATCTCCACTGCCGTGATACTTGCACTCTGCAACGTGGTGGGCCTGGGCTGGCAGAAGAAGATTTTCCAGGCGGCCGGCTGGGCACCAATAGGTGAAAATCACTTTTTCCTCGGAATGCATCCGATTGTGATGGCGTTCCTCCTCGCCGGTATTGTTATTCTTATTTCCGTTTATTGCTTTGCAGTCCTGTCTGCCGCAATGCCCAAGTCTGGCGGCGGCTATATCTTCATTTCGCGCATCCTGAATCCGCGGCTGGGATTTGTCGCAACGTGGCTTCAGTTCTGGGCCATTTCAGTTTCATATGGCATCATTGCAGTCGCGGTAATTGAGGTGATTCTGATTTTCGGCGAGCGTGCGGGGGTCAGTTCGGCAGCTATGCATTTTCTTGGCAGACCGCCGATATTGCTCGGCATCGGCATAGCAGTAATGGCGCTTTTCAGCGCAATCGCATGCCTCGGCATAAAACAGACAGGCCGCCTGCTTCACGTGATTTTCTGGGTTCCCGTCGCAGTCCTGATAGTGGTCTACATTCTCTTTATCAGCGCCACTCCGGAATCAATGGAGAAGGGAGTGCTTGAAATCTACAACCACACCGCTGCGACATACACTGGCGCAGCCATTGCCGCGGGCATGGCGGATGTGGGGTCAAGCATCGGCTACTGGGGGGCAGTTGGCACATCAATACTGGCCGCTTACTTTGCATTTATCGGCTACGCTTCGGCGACCTTTGTGGCGGGAGAAGTGAAGGAAGCGCACAAAACACTTCCGAAAGCGCTGTTTATCGCAGGCATTGCGATAGTCATCCTTTACATGAGCATATCCACTCTCATGGCCAGGGCGGGGATGATGGCTGGCAAGCAAACAGTTCAGGCGGAGTCCGGCGAGAAGCAGGATTACAGCCTTATGTCTGCCGTGGCTTACCTCAACTACGGCGAAGCTCCTGGCAAAACAGAAAATGACAAATTCGCCAACGCGGGCAGGAAGTTGGGGGAAGAGAAACTGGTTAAGATTGGCCCTCCTGCCATAATCGCTTTGGACAGAGTGATTGCAAAGGCGCGGGCTGAGAATGATACAGAATCTGCCGATAGACTGGTCTCTATCCGAAATAAGGTCGCCGCAGCGCCTGCAGGCACTCCACCAACACCTGAGGAGATGGATTCTCTTGCCACAATGGCGTGGAAGGGGTTGCCCAAAATCGGTGGCTGGATGCCGTTTATTGCAGATATACAGGCCGCGGGCGTGGGAATCAACTGGTTGATGGTGGTGCTTGTGCTTTTCGCAGCACTGTGGGTCGCAAACGACATACCGCCGTTCATCCTGACCTCATCAAGAATGATTTTCGCAATGGCATTTGACGGGGTTCTGCCCAAAAAACTGGCGAAAGTCAACGCCAAGTGGCACTCTCCGGTGAATGCCGTTATCTTTGTATCGCTGGTCTCTCTGTTTGGCGCGGCTGCGGAAGCTAATATCTTCGGCGAGAATTTCCCGATTATCAGTTCGCAGGGCGTGCTGATGAACACAAGTATATGGGATGCCATTTTCTTCACCTTCTGCGCGCTGGCGTGCATGCTCTTCCCCGTGCGCAAGCCCGGGATTTTCGAGAAATCGCCGTTTCGCGCAAGCAAGAGAGTGGTGATGGCAATAGGTATCTTGGCAACTGTTGGAAATGGAGTCCTTCTCATTGTGATGGCTGTCGGGAAGGACGGCTGGAACCTGCTTGGCCTGAAAAGCTTTTCTGACGCCGGGTCGTTCATTTTCTCAGTATGTCTAATAGCAGCGGGACTGCTTATATACGAATACTATAGCGGCAGGTCGAAACGGACCGGAGTGGAGCTTACCACGATATTCACAGAGATTCCACCAGATTAAGAAACATGCATCTGAATGGAAATTGACAGTTTCCTGCTGAAGGTCGAAAAAAACCTGATGCTCGGCGCAGGGCGCTGGGTCGCTGAGTTCAACGAGTCGTTCCGGGAGTTCGCCGCTGGCAAGCACTCTTTCGACCTCTATGTCCGCGGCTCTGTTCGAACCAAAGGGCTCCTGCTCTCGAGGCTTTTCGCCTATTTCTCGCTGCCAGACTACAACGTGGCATTCTACGCCAAGCACGTTCCTGAAGATGATTTCAATCTCGGGGAACTGTGCAAGGCTGTTGAAGACCGCGCCGCAAAAGGCAATGTCAAGTGGACGTGGCTTGTCCTCCTGCGCTCGGGCAGTTTCCCCAGGCAGCTTGTCGAGAAGGTGGACAGTTTCAACAAGCCTGAGCTTGGCATTACGCTTGTTAACGTGGCCGAACAGGACATTGACACCAGCTCGAACATACTCGGCCGCAAGGCTCTCAGCCTGGTCAGAGTCTTCAAACAGGGGGCAGAATCCGCAAGCAGAAGAACAACGCCCGCTTTGGGAGCCCAGGCTCCGGGCAGGGTCTCCAGGCTGCATTTCGGCGATATCGGCAAGTCGTTCTCGGTGGCATTCATACTGGTCACGGTTATTTGGGCAGTAGTCAGCCACTACTCCCTGGGCAGGATTTACGTAAGCTGGCAGATTCTCCTCGGCAATATCGCGGTCTCCGCCATGTTCTCGGCAGTTTTCTACAAATTCAGGTACCACCGCATACTTGAGTACGACGACAAGATATTCGCCCTGCGCATCGGGCGCACAACCCTGGCCGGTGAATGGGCCGACTTCTCCTTCGTATCCCTGTATCACAAAGGATACGGGGTCTTCGCGATTAGGCTTTACCTCGGTGGCCCTGACAGCAGCGACTTCGTAGAGCTGCCCGCAACCGACCTCGGCCTCGACCCCTCCGCCTTCCGCTTCGAAATAGCCCAATATCTGCAACATGGTTAGGCCTCTATCCGCTGCAGCTTGGTGATTTTATCGCCTTCTATCTCGACGAGGTAGCCCTTGAACACCCCCTCTCCGTATTCGCTGCCGGGGTTGAGGCACTCCGTCTTGCCGATGTGAACAAAGCCGGGGCTCTCGTGAATGTGCCCGTGCAGGCCGACGAGCGGCTGGTACTTCTCGATAATCTTGCGGACCGCTTTCGAGCCGACCGGGACCATCTGGGGCCGCCCGCCCTTTGCCACGACTTTGAGGTTCTTGTCTGTAAGCGGCGCCATGTCGAGCTGCGAGTCGTACGGCGGCACGTGGATGCAGAACACGCACTTCGTTAGGTCTTTCACCTTGGCCACGACCGCCTCGAGCTTCTTTTCCAGCTCCTCTTCGGAACATTCGCGCGGCGAATCGAACGGAGTCGGGTTCGACCAGCCGCAGCAGAGCACCTCGTGCTCGTCATCCAGCTTGACAACCTCCTCCTCACCGAAAATCACCCGCTCATCTTTCTTTATGGTCTCGTCTATCGAGAATTTGTCATCATTGCCCGGACTTATCACGATGCGCACGTGCTCCGGCACCCTGTCGGGAATCAGCGAGAGCCAGTGCTCGACAATCTCGCATTCGAGCCGCTCGAAAAGGTCTTCGCGGTACTTCTCATCGTTGCTGATTCTATCAGCTTCCTCGGGAGTCGTCACATACGGTATGTAACAGAGCATCCTGCACTTCTTCTTGAACTCGTCGAGCTCTTCGGTCTTCAGGACGTAGGCCTCGTTGAGCAGCGACGCCTTGTGGGTGCCGTCCTCCTGCTTGATTATCGGCACCATCACCTTGCCCGTCATGTCGCCGGAGAGGACGAGCGCATCGCACTGGAACATTTTGGCGCTGTTGAGGAATTTGCGCCAGACAGTTTCGGACCCGTGCAGGTCTGTCGCGAACATGAACCTTGTTTTGGTTCGTTTCTCATCTTTCGCAGCCGCGGTCTCCGCCGTATCCGGGCTGACTTCCTCCACCTCCTTGTACCATTTAACCTTCGTGCCCAGCTTTGACCGGAGCTTCCACTTCAGGCTTTTCGGTTTTTCTTCAATCCGCCCTGCAAGCGCATCCACCCCGTTCTTTACCCTCTCCTTTTCGTCAGCGGAAAGGGCCTCGTATCCATCAACAAAGCCGCGAACCTTCTTCAAGTTGGTGGTGACAGTGTGGCAGTATCCCCAGTCTGTCCGGAGCAGCCCGGCGATATAGGCGCCGTTGACTGTATCCTTGTCGGAGTCCCCTATCTCGTGTTCGAGCAGCATGATTATTGTGTCTTTGACATCCTTCTCGTTGATTTTCACTATCTGCATCTTTTCGAGCATAATATCGGCAAGGGCGATGGTAGGGTTGTCCAGTTCCAGCCTGCCGCGGAAGTTTACCTTGTGGCACATGTCGAGCTCGTCGAAGAACAGGTCCACCTGCCACTGGTTCTTGTCGCTCCAGTAAATATGCCTCTGCTTGCCGTAGTATGCAATCACCTGCTCGTTCGGAGCGTAGCCCAGCTCCTTGAAGAACTTCTCCATGTCTTTTCGGTACTTGCCGTAGGTGGCGTAGTCAATGTCTGTCAGGGTGCGCTTCATCTGACGGTAAAGGTGTTCGTATTTGGGGCAGTGGAGCTTGACCGCGACAGCGCCCATCAGCCGGAAGATAAATCCCTTCTCCTCGCCCAGCTTGATTATCCTGAGCGCTTCATCCATAAACCTTTTTTCCCTTTCCGGGTCCATAACTTTACCTCCGTGGGGTTTTCCTTAGACCAAGGGTTCCTATTATAGCGTCATGGTTGAGCTTCTCAAGCAGCTTTGGCCGAATTGCCCCCGGTTTTGTAAACAAAAGACACCCGGGCCGTGTTTCTGCTCCTTTTCCGACATTTGCGCTACACCAGCACACACTAACCAAATACCTGGCAAGCGTCAACTGCAAAACCCGCCTGCCAGAGGCCTTTTTACAGATCTGTAAACGTCTGTAAATAGCTTGTGCGGGGGGTAGATGTCGTAACCTGCTTTTGGCATAAGGACTTACAATAGCAGGCAAT
>CAYWBA010000008.1:0-13910 GCA_964455955.1 uncultured Planctomycetota bacterium
AGCCAACATGAAAGACAACGTGGATGAGGAGCATAGCTTCAAGGACAGACTGGGTTTCATTTACAAAGACAAGAAGCAGTTCCCCGGATACCTCAAGTTTGACACCGAGCACGTCCGCTGCCGCATACATCTGGCGGATGAAAATGACCAGCGGCTGTTCATCTCCTGGGCCGGGGGTGAAATTGACTACCCGAAAGATATGAAATACAAAGACGCCAACCTGCAACTGCTCTGGGATGTTTATTTCGGCGAAATCCACCCGCATCTTCTCCAGTTCACCGGGATGGTGGTTGAACCCGACGAGTCGGGCGGATTCGGGTTTATGTACATTTTTGAGATTTCCCGGATAGAGCGGGTCAAGTACCCCAGGAAGTAGCAACTTTCTCTCACCGCAGAGGAGTTTCTTTCACCACGCTTTCGGAGCGTGGTGCTTCCGGTATGATAAGGAACCAATTCTGATTTTTCCCTTTGCGTTCTCCGCGTCTCTGCGGTTAGATTGGCCTGTGTTCTCCGTATCCACCGTGGTTAACACGCCGGAGACTGGTGCTTCTAAAACAGCATTCCGTTTGCAAAAGTCTAAAGTTTCCCCACCTTCATGCCGATGACGATGAGTAGGACGGAAACATTGCATCATCTCTACAAGGAGCTCCTGTGAGCACAAGCAAGAAACAGGCAAGTCAGAAAAAGTGTTCACTTCTGATTGTAACCAAGGGGAAGCACAAGTACATTGTAAAGTACGACCCCGCGTGCAAGAAGGAGCTCTTCGACCTGCTGCTGAGCTACGGCCAGGACGATGCGTACAACCTGACCAGCTTTGACGCACTCGCCCTTATTGAACGAATGACCGCACACGGCGACGGCGCTTCCGTAATCTCGCTGAGCGAAGAGAAATCCGAGCTGATGCGCGACCTCACGTTTGAAAACCTCGCCCGCGAAGCGGATGAGGAAAATATGCCCTAACATTCCCGGGGACAGTCTTGGAAAGGCATCTGCAAAAATTTCTCCTGCACCTCCAGAGACGCGGCCTTTCCGGCAAAACAATAAAAGCGTACCGCAAAGACCTCCAGCAGTTCCTCAGTCACTGCCACGCCGCCGGGCCGGAGGAAGTTACCACACTAACGATTCGGAGCTTTCTTGCAGAAATGGTTGCCCGCGGCCTTTCCCGCCGCAGCCTTGCACGCAAGCTTTCCACGCTGCGCTCGTTCTTCAAGTATCTTGTTGATTCAGGCGGGCTTGCCGCAAACCCGGCAGGCTCGATGCGCACGCCGAGGTTCCAGCGCAATCTTCCCTCGTTCCTCGACCTCGAGCAGGCAAAAAAGCTTGTCGAAGCCCCTCGCGGCAGCGATGTTAGGCTCTCAGCCCGCGACGCGGCGATGCTTGAGCTTATGTACTCGAGCGGCATGCGGGTCGCGGAACTCGTGAGCATTGACAAGGACGAAATTGACCTGCGAAGCGGCGTTGTGCGCATAATCGGCAAAGGCGCAAAGGAAAGGCTTGTCCCGATAGGCTCATACGCCCGGAAAGCGCTTGAGACCTGCCTGCGCCGCCGCAAAGCTGCCGGTGGCGAGCGGGCGCTGTTTGTCAACCGGTTCGGCAGGCGGATAACCGCGCGCTCCGTGCGAAGAATTGTCACAAAATACGCTATGCGCGCCGGCCTTGCGAGCAGCGTTTCACCTCACACCCTGCGCCACACCTTCGCAACCCACATGCTTGACTCGGGCTGCGACCTGCGCACAGTGCAGGAAATACTCGGCCACTCCAGCCTCTCCACGACCCAGGTTTACACGCACGTCACCACCCGCCGCATGCAGGAAGTCTACCAGAAAGCACACCCCCGAAGCTAATAAGCATAAAACCCTCCACACCAACAACGAATAGTTACTTGCCTAACTTGACTGTGGGAGCGCATGCTGGCATAATACTTACAAGCGGGTTGGCGGAGGAATTGTGAGTTTTCGGGAAATCGAGCATACTTCAGAGACCGGGTTTATTGCGGAAGGCGAAACGCTTAACGAGGTGTTTGTCGAAGCTGCAAGAGCGCTCTTTGAAGTAATGGCAGACACGAGCAATGTCGAGGCGCGCCTGGAGCATCAGGTCGAGCTTTCCGCGCCGGACGTGGAGCAGCTCATACACAACTGGCTCGAGGAGCTTAACTTCTTGAGCCAGACCAGGCACGAGCTTTACAGCTACTTTGAGGTTACGATTGATGACAACCGGCTCTCTGCAACGCTGCGGGGCGAGCCGATTGACTTGCACAAGCACAGGCTCAGGCTGGAAGTCAAGGCTGTAACTTACGGAGACTTTTACCTCAAGAAAAAGGGCGACGGGTGGGAAACACGCGTCATTGTCGATGTCTGAGCGGGGCAGGGAGGATGCCGGATGGCTGAGAGGCAGGACCTTATCAGAATCGAGGAAGCGGTCTGGGAGATTCCCAGGACAGGGAAGATGAGGACCTCCGCGCGGCTGATTGCGACTGAGAAAATGCTTGCGATGCTCGACGACTCGCTCAGGCAGCTTCGCAACATGGCGGAGCTTCCCGGAATTGTCGGCCACGCCCTGGCCATGCCTGACATACACTACGGCTACGGCTTCCCAATCGGCGGGGTCGCCGCGTTCGACATGGAAGAAGGCGTCGTCTCGCCCGGCGGCGTCGGCTACGACATAAACTGCGGCGTGCGGCTGCTAACCTCCGAACTCAGCTACGGCGAGGTGAAAGACAAGCTTGAACGAATCGCCGACGCGATGTTCTCGCAAATACCGTCCGGAGTGGGGAAGGGCGGCGACATCAAGCTCGACCACAGGGAGGAACGCCGGGTGCTCCAGCTCGGCGCTGCGTGGGCTGTCGAGCAGGGGTACGGCTTCGGCGAAGACCTCGAAAACATCGAGGAAAACGGCTGCATTGCGGGCGCAGACAGCGATGCAGTCTCCAAAAGGGCCCTTCAGCGCGGAAGCGACCAGATAGGGACTCTGGGCTCCGGGAACCACTTCGCCGAGCTTGGCAAAGTCGAGGAGGTCTATGATACAGGGCTCGCAGAGGCATTGGGCCTGCGGGAAAAGCAGGTCACGCTCATAATCCACTCCGGCTCGCGCGGCTTCGGGCACGAGGTGTGCAGCAACCAGATAAAGGTAATGAAGAAAGCCATGCAGAAGTATGGTATCAGCGTACCGGATGTCCAGCTTTGTTGTGCACCACTTACATCGCCCGAAGGGCAGACATACCTCGGCGCGATGCGCGCGGCTGTAAACTACGCGTTCGCCAACCGCCAGATGCTTGCGCACCGCGCGCGCCGGGCTGTCGCCAAGGCGCTCGACATGCCGAAGAACAGCGAGGTATTCCGCACAGTCTACGAGGTTGCACACAACATAGCAAAGGTCGAGGAGCACGAGGTCGAGGGTAAGAGCAGGCTGCTCTGCGTGCATCGCAAGGGTGCGACGCGGGCATTCGGCCCGGGCAGGCGTGAAGTTCCCGAACACTACCGCCAGATTGGCCAGCCAGTGCTTATTCCAGGCGATATGGGCCGGTATTCCTACGTCCTCGTCGGTACACAGGCGGCGATGGAAAAAACATTCGGCTCGACCTGCCACGGCGCGGGCCGGGTCATGTCGCGCAAAGAGGCTGTCCGGAGGGCAGGCAGCCGCCGGATTGACCAGGAGCTTCGCCAAAGAGGCATTATAGTCCGTGCGGCAAGCAGGCGGGGACTGACAGAGGAGTCGTCAGAGTCTTACAAAGACGTATCCGAGGTGGTGGAAGCGGTCCTGCAGGCCGGGCTTTCGAAAAAAGTCGCACGCCTTGTCCCGCTTGCAGTAATAAAGGGCTGACCGAGCTTCCCACAACCGCATTGCAGGTTAAGGAGTTACGCAACCCCAGGTCACGCTGAATCCCGAATGCCATATCCGCAACGTCCGATAATGTATATTATGTTGCGTTCGAGGATTATGAGCTGGTTATCCCTTAATCTCCTACAAGCCTCTTGAAATCGGGGTCCTGGCGGTAGTTTTTCAAATCCTCGTTCTCTCTCGCCCATTTTTTAAGTTCGGGTCCGAGCTCAACCGCTTTTCTCAGCTTGTCCAGCATGCCTTCTCTGTCGCCTTTGAGCGCGAGGGCGCGGGCCCAGTTGTAGAACGCTTTCGCATACCCGGGATTCAGTGCAATTGCAGCTTCATAGTCAGTGACAGCTTCATCATAGTCGCCCTTGTTGCGTTTGGCATTTCCGCGGTTGTTGTACGCTTCGACGAGATTAGGGTCCAGCTTCAGCGCCTTATCGTAGTCTGCAATGGCGCGTTCGTACTCCCCCCTGTCTGTCCTGACGTTGCCGCGGCTGTTAAATGCGTTGGCATCGCCGGGGTCAAGGTGTATTGCTTTATCGAGGTCAGCCGTGGCGCCGTCATATTCGCCTCTAAGCCGCTTCGCGACGCCGCGGTTGGTGTACGCCTCTGCATAACCCGGGCTTAACCGTATGGCCTCGTCATAATCTGCCGTAGCGCCCTTGTAGTCACCTTTATTCTTCTTTACCACGCCGCGATTGTTGTAAGCTTTTGCGTAGTCCGGCTGCGATTCAATCGCCTTGTTGAAATCGGCGATGGCGCTGTCATAGTCGCCTTTATGGCGTTTGGCAATGCCGCGACTGTTGTATGCCTGCGCATAGTCGGGCTTGAGGCGAATCGCGTCGGTGTAATCGGCGATAGCGCCGTTAGAGTCGCCTTTACAGAACTTCGCGAGACCGCGATTATGGAAAGCTTTCAGGCATTGCGGGTCCAGGCTTATCGCGCGGTTGAAATCAGCAATGGCGCTGTCATACTCGCCCCTGTCATACTTGATGGTGCCTCGGTTGTTGTACTCTTTTGCGTACTCCGCGTTCAGCTTGGACTTTTCCTGATTTTCATCAGACTCAGAGCAACATGCAGCGAGCACGCAGCCGAGGAGCGCGAGTATGCACAGTAGCCAGGTACTTTTTCCTGTCATGGCAGACTCTCTCAAATACGAACCGGATTGATGTAAGAGCCTCTAAGCTTAGGCTCTTGCGCCAAATGTGTCAAAACCTTTTTAAGCAAAGCCTGGGGCACTTCTGACGATTTGAATTGATGCTGCGCGGAATTATGATAATATTGGCCTGTACGTACAGGACATGGAGGATGTGAAGATGGAAAAGGAAGTACAGAGTGTTGTCGAAGAAGCGAATCACCTCGTTGTGCAGACCAAATGGAGCATACAGGAAGCGCTGTTAGTCTTGCTGATTAGAGAGCTGCAGGTTCTTTCGACCTATATCTGGCAGATACAGGAGAAGGTCGGGAACTGAAGCCACAGCTGCACAAGACTATTTCAGCGGCACCGGGAGCCGCAACGCCTGGGCAACAGGACAGGTTGCGCAACTGCCGGGGCAGTGTCCTGTCAGGCAGAGTGACAGCAGCACCACGCCGACAATGATTCCTGCGAGCAGCACAACCCAGGCGACTTTCCACATGGGACATCTCCTGACAGACTCTAACGTGGTTGTTTGATTTCGCGTATGAGGCGTATGAGGCGCTCGGCAAGGGTCTTTACAGCTTTCTCTATGTCTTTCTCGCCGACTGCGGTAAGGCGCTCGGAGGTGTAGAGCTCCTTGCCGTTCTTCTCTTTCAAGACGAACTGCACCGCGGCGGCCGGGCCGGATACGGCAATTTCGCCCGAGATAACGAAGCTGGGCGCTTCCTTGTCATCCGGCGGCGGGGCAGTTTCAAAAAGCATGGCTTTAAGGCCTGTCGTTGCCGAAATCTCGGTTAGGAGCAGGTTTTGCACCACAATTCCTTTTTTTGCAGTCCTGGCCTCGGGAGTGGATTCGGTTACGGGAAGGACCGCGACTTTGATAAGTTTGTCCTGCGGTTCGGCCGGTTTGTCTCGGGTGCCCTGCCCTTTGGAACTTCCCTGCGCATCTTCGGGCGAGCCTTTCTCGACCTTTCTTTTCTCAAGCATCTTGACAATGTAAAAGGCGTCGCCAGCTTTTATGGAAGAGGTATAGGTGTCTTGCGCGAGGCCGAAAGCAGAATTAGCGACCTGAGCCGGCAGATAGCTTTTATCTACGAAATCAGTTTTGCCATCATCGAAGGATGAGAGGTGTTGGGAGTACTTCTTGACAAGCTCGGTGAAATCCCGGCCGAGCCGGAGTTCCTCATGCAGGCGGGTTGCAAGCTTCTTATCATGGACAACCAGAAGCTGCAGCTTTGCCTGCTCGATGAGGTCAACGATTTTGTCCACAATGGATGTGGGTATCGTAACCTGCCCGCCCTTGATTTTGAGCGTTATGAGGTCTTTATCTTCTTTCAGCACGGTGCCTGTGTACTTCTGGCCGTTCTTGGTGTAGACAACCTTTTCATCCTGGGCTGACAGTGAGAGCGGCACCAGTACAAGCAACAACGCAGCAATTGCTATCCCGAGACTCCTGGACATATCTCTCCTTTTCAAGTGGCGTCTATTGCTTCAACTTCCTCCTGCTTTTCTTTCTCCTTATGGTCCTTCTCCTCCGAAGGAGCGGCCTCAAGCGGCTCGAGGTAAAGGTGCCCTTCCTTCACGCTGATGCGAACAAGGTTCTTGCCCTCGTAGGAGCCTCGCAGGATTTCTTCGCTCATCGGGTCCTCGACGTAACGCTCAATAGACCTGCGAAGCGGTCTTGCGCCGAAGTCAGGGTTGTACTCGATATTGATAAGGTGCTCTTTCGCTTCTTCAGTTAACTCAAGGTCAATGCCCCGGTCGCGCAGGCGCCGGCGTATGTTCCTGAGCTCCAGCTCGATTATTTTCTTCATGTCATCTCTGTCAAGCGGCTGGAAGACGATAATATCATCAAGGCGGTTCAGGAACTCCGGCCTGAGATGGCGTTCCACCTCGCGCATGAGGGTTTCGCGCATCTTTTCGTAGCTAACCTCCTTGCTCTGCTTCTGGAAGCCGAGCGGGGTCTGGTTCTTGATAATCTGCGCGCCGATGTTGGATGTCATGATAATAATGGTGTTTCGGAAATCTACGCGGCGGCCGAAGGAGTCGGTGAGCTTGCCTTCCTCCATGATTTGGAGGAGCATGTTGAAGATATCTATATGGGCCTTGTCAATTTCGTCAAGCAGGACGACAGCATAAGGCTGGCGGCGGATTTTTTCCGTAAGCTGGCCACCCTCCTCATACCCCACGTAACCCGGAGGCGCCCCGACGAGTCTTGACACGTTGTGTTTCTCCATGTATTCAGACATGTCTATCTGTATGAGCGCGTCCTGTGTCCCGAACATGAACTCTGCAAGCGCTTTTGCCAGAAGGGTCTTGCCGACGCCGGTGGGCCCGAGGAAAACAAAGCAGCCCATTGGTCTTCTGGGGTCTTTGAGCCCGCTGCGTGAACGTCTTACCGCCTTGGCCACGGCCTTTATGGCTGTATCCTGGCTGATGACTGTTTTGTGCAGTTCTTCTTCCGTTTTGAGCAGGCGCTCCGCCTCACCGCGCTCCAGCCTTGTGAGAGGCACGCCTGTCATCTTGGAAACAATCTCCGCAACTATATCTTCATCAACGACGCCGCCGCTTTCAAGCCGGGATTCACGCCAGGACTCGATGCGGTTTTCCCGCGCCTTGCACATCTTTTCCACCTTATCGCGCAGGTTTGCGGCACGCTCGAAGTCCTGTGAGGCGACAGCTTCATCCTTTTCCTTGCCAAGCTTCTCGATCTTGCTGTCAAGGTCCTTGAGGTCCGGGGGCCTTGTGAGGTTTGCCATGCGCACTTTGGCGCCAGCCTCGTCAATAACATCAATCGCCTTGTCGGGCAGGAAGCGGCCCGTAATATAGCGCTCTGAAAGCTCAACGGCGGAGTCTATGGCCCGGTCTGTGATTTGGACGTGGTGGTGCGCTTCGTAGCGGTCACGCAGCCCTTTGAGAATCGCGATAGTTTCCTCTTTTGTAGGCGGGTCAACCATAATTGTCTGAAAACGCCTTTCAAGCGCACCATCCTTCTCGATGTGCTTTCTGTACTCGTCAAGCGTTGTGGCGCCAATACACTGTACTTCGCCCCGTGAGAGGGCGGGCTTGAGGACGTTGGAGGCGTCAATTGCACCCTCGGCGCCGCCTGCGCCGACGAGGGTATGGAGCTCGTCAATAAAGAGGATGACGTCTTTTGCGCGGCGGACCTCGTTCATGAGGGCTTTGATTCGTTCCTCAAACTGGCCGCGGTACTTTGTGCCCGCGACCATCATGGCAAGGTCAAGGACAACTATGCGTCTGTTTTCGAGGATTTCCGGGACGTCGGCGTTTACGATTTTTTGCGCCAGGCCTTCTACTATCGCGGTCTTTCCCACCCCCGGCTCACCGAGCAGCACGGGGTTGTTCTTCGTGCGCCGGCAGAGTATCTGCATTACGCGTTCAATCTCTTTTCCCCTGCCTATGACAGGGTCAAGCTTGTCCTGGCGGGCAAGGACAGTAAGGTCGCGGCCAAACGCATCGAGGGCCGGGGTTTTTGACTTGCCATGCGGCGAAGCCTGCGCAAAGCCAGGCTCCTGCTGCTGCATAGGCGCCGGTCCCCCCATATCAGCGCCAAGCAGTTCAAGAACTTCCTCCCGAACCTCCTGCAGCCTCACACCCAGGTTAAGAAGCACCTGCGCAGCCTTCCCGCCGGTCTCGCGCAGAAGTCCGAGCAGAAGGTGCTCGGTGCCGATATAGTTGTGTCCCAGGGCGGTTGCTTCTTCCACCGCGAACTCGAGGACTTTCTTGGCCCTGGGAGTAAATGGGAGCTGGCCGATAGTGACCATGTTGGGCCCTGCCTTGACACTCTTTTCAATCTCGTGCCTGATCTTGGTAAGGTCAAGGCCGAGATTCTTGAGCACGTTGGCTGCAACACCGCTTCCTTCCTGTATCAGGCCGAGAAGGATATGCTCTGTGCCAATATAGTCGTGATTGAAGCGCATTGCTTCCGAACGCGCAAGCTGCATCACTTTTCTCGCACGGTCGGTGAACCTGTCGAACATTTATCCTTCCTCCTGCTCAGGACTTAGAGGTTTTCTCTTTAAGTCTTTTCCTGATAAACTCAGCCCTTGCCTCATCCCGAAACACCTGGTCGAGCCTCTTGTTGTGCATTTTCTGCAAGTGCGCAGGTTGCGTCAAAACAAACAACGCGTTGACCGATGGCATGTCTACCTTGTTGATTATCTCGAGGTTTATGCCAAGCCTCACAGCGGACAGCAGGTCCAGTGTTTCTTCAGAAGAGATAACACGCGCATTTTGCAGCAAGCCGTATGCCCGCCAGAGCCGGTCTTCAAGCAGTGATTTGCTCTGCGAAAGCAGCGCCTCTCTGACCGAGCGCTCGTACCGGACTATCTGTGGCACAACGCTTCCTATATTTTCGACAATTGACATCTCCGACTTGCCCAATGTGAGCTGATTCGATATCTGGTAGAAGTCTCCAGAGGCGTAGGTGCCTTCACCATAAAGCCCGCGCACTGCAAGGCCTATCTTCGAAACACTTTCAAATACTTTGGCAATCTGCTTGGTCATGACGAGCGTAGGCAGGTGCAGCATGACGGATGCACGCATCCCGGTACCCACATTGGTCGGGCAGCATGTGAGGTATCCGAACTTTGGAGAATACGCGTAGTTCACGAGCTTTTCAATTTCCGAGTCGAGGTCGTTTATTTCCTGCCATGTTCTCTCAAGCTGCAAACCCGAATGAAGCGCCTGGATGCGCAGGTGGTCTTCTTCATTCACCATGATGGATATGCTCTCCGACTTGCTGACAAAGACGCCCCTCGCCCCGCTTGCGCTGGCATGCTCCTTGGAGACGAGGTGCCTTTCAACCAGGAGGAGCCGTTCAATTGCATCCAGCTCGTCGAGGCGAAAGTAAGTAAGGTCTCCGCCCGGCGCCGGAATGTCTTTAAGCTTTTCGTAAAGGTATCTCTCGATTTCGGCCTTTTCACCTTCAGAAGTGCGAAAGAGAAACTTGCGGCCGTCGAGGTTTCTGGCAAGACGGGCACGGCTGGAAATGACTATATCAGATTCAGGGCCTTTACCCATTAACCAACTGCCTGCCTGTTGCATAAGCTCAGCCAGTTGCATCTTTATCCTCCCCGGAGCCTGGGCTGGAGGGGCGGGGTTTGGCTCCGCCGCCACCTTTTGTCCTCCCCTGCCCCGCCGAAGGTTTCTCTTTCCCGCGGGCGTTGCCCTGTTTGCTTCTCTTTTGAGCTTTTGATTTCTTGGCAGCCGGCTTTGACTCACCCTCAAGCTCGTAAATGCGGTCCCTTATTTCGGCCGCTCTCTCATAGTCCTCCCGGCTGATAGCATCCTCGAGCTGCCGCCGCAGGTCAAACAGTGCCCGTTTCTTGGCTGTATTGCTGTCTATTCTCTGAGGAACTTTACCCATGTGTTGGGGGGAGCCGTGAAGCCTCTCGAGAACAGTTAGTAACCCTTCTTTGAAAACCTGGTAGTCATTCGGGCAACCGAGGCGGCCGCCATCGCGGAACTCCCGGAACGTAAGGCCGCAGACCGGGCATTCCATACTGAGGACTTCCTCAGGAATGTTTTCCTTCTCCTGCTCAATCAGCCCGCTGAGCAAATCCTGGAGGGAAAAATGCGTCTTTATCGAAAGGCCTTTCTTGCGGGCACATTCCTCACAAAGGTGTATTTCCTGCTTCTCGCCGTCAATCAGCTCGGTCAGGTGCACGGTCGCAACGCTTTTCTTGCAGAACTGGCAAATCATTCTCTATCTTCCTCCCCGGGAACTGTCCTTTCTCGGTCTTGCCCGCCGCTGTATGTTACGCCGCTCCCGGCGGATTCCCATGTGCTAACATATCGCGCCTGCAGCCCTTCGGGCAGCGCGCGGGAAACTTCCTCGAAAATGTACTTTGCGATATTCTCCGTGGTGGTATTGTGGTCCTCAAAGTATTCGAGTTCGTTAAGATAGCTGTGGTCGAGCTTTTCAAGCACCTGATTCAGAACTTTCTTGAGCACTTTGAAGTCTACCACCATTCCTTTATCGTCACGTTCACCTGCGACAGCCATTTCCACTGTCCAGTTGTGGCCATGCAAATTCTCGCAGTCGCCCCCGTAGTCGCGCAATTTATGAGCAGCTGAGAAGCTGCCCTGGACCTTGAGTTCAAACATGTTCGCAGAACCACCTGAACACGCGGAATACGTATAAATCACTGGAGAATTCTATCACCGGGGGTCTGGCTGTGTCAAGAATAATAAGTGCAAGCTGTTCGACAAGGGGCAGAAATAAAGGCTTTCCCGACGCATCCACAGTCCCGGTTCCTCAGGCTGGGGTTTGGCCCGACCGCTTTGTCTCAATCCCTCAAGGTATCCCTTGCACGCCTTGCAAGGTTGCCGGATGATATCTCGCCCCCGATGTCTCCGACATGCTGGAGAAACTGCTGAAACTTCTTATCTGCAATCATCCATTGCTCGGAAACGTTATCAGAAGGCCGCGACCTTGGCGTCCTGATCTCGGCAGTTGCGGCGAATGGTATGAAATCGCCCTCGGGGGTCAGCAGTCCTATTTCCACCTTGAAGGTTTTGTCTTCCGAGACCGGGATGTACCAGTTTTTGGCATTAACGCTTATGGGGAAATCAACATAATCATCGCATGAAAGGTCTCTTACCCTCAGGTGCCAGCGCGAGATGTTGAAAATATCAGGGCCGTGCGACTGCGCAACCTCTTCTCTGCGGTTCCCTGAAAGGTCCCAGTAAACAAAAACCCAGTTCGGGTCTTTGGCAAAAGCCCCTATCTTGTCCACCTTGTACTCTTCCGGCAGAGGATAACCCCAGTCTACGTATACACTCTGTGGCTCACCGGGAGAAGCCGGAACCCCTTCAGGCGTTCCCGCCGCTACGCCTCCGGAATAAGGAGCATCTCCGGTTTCAACCTTCTCCGGGGCTTCGGGCTCGCCGGGCCCCGTTGCGAACCTGGATGCCTTGGGTTTCCTGGCGGCCGATTTCCTTCTATCCGCCGGCGCAGGCGCGGCAATCTTGCCTCTAAGAAGGTCCAGGAGCTGGGCCTTGGTGAACCTTGATATCCTTTTGAAACCTTTGGCCCGGGCTGCTTCATACATCTGGGCACGCGTCATCTTCTCGTAACTCCCGGCAGCCTGCCTCTCCTTATCGGCCCCTGCCGAGCTGTTCCCCTCTTCTTCTCTTCCCACCGCCGTACTCCTTAAATAACGCCTACTGATAGCAGAGAACCGTACTACTACACCGTTACTATTGAAATTGTAGGTTTGTTTCTAACTGACCCCTCTGAAAAACAGGACATTCAACTGCTATTATCAAAAGTGGCAAGCCACTACTTTATCTTCATACCTTTCGGAACAACTACGACACCGCCTTCGCTGACGGTGAAGCTTTTCCTGTCCGCCTTGTGGTCCACTCCAAGCTGGAACCCGCCAGGTATTCTCACTCTCTTATCAACAATAGCGTTTCTGACCACTGCTCCTTTTCCAACATGCACGCCACCCATAAGAATCGAGTTTTCCACAGTGGCGTTATCAGAAACAAACACGCCAGGTGAAAGAATGCTTCTGACGACCCGGGCACCGCTTATTATACAGCCGCTCGATATCAGGGAGTCGAGAGCCTCAACCTTCCTGCCGCCTTCATAGTCACCGGCAAACACCGTCTTTGCAGGTGGATACTGCTCATGGTATGTGCGTATGGGCCACTCCCTGTCGTACAGGTTAAACACCGGGTCAACCGCAACAAGGTCCATGTTTGCTTCATAGTATGCGTCAATCGTGCCGATGTCGCGCCAGTACAACACCTCCTTACGGTTTTCGTCCCGGAAGTCGTAGGCAAAGACTCTATGCTTCTTTATTGCTCTCGGGACTATGTCTTTGCCAAAATCGTGGTGCGTGTCTCTGGACTTGGTATCCTCAATCACGCAGCGTATCAACGTTTCAGTGTTAAAGACGTATACGCCCATGTTGCAGAAAGCCTTCTCCGGGTCGTGGGGAGTGGGCTTGGGCTGCGGGGGCTTTTCCTCGAAGCCTTCAATCCTGCCACCTGCGTCCGCCTCGACAACACCGAGCTGCCCCGCAGCATGCCCGATGTCCTGCTCCACGCATGCCACCGTTATATCGGCTTCCTTCTCCTCGTGGAACTGGAGCATGTCAAGATAGTTCATCTTATAGATGTGGTCGCCGGAAAGAATCAGAACCCTCTCGGGCCTGTGTTCCTGCAATGTGTATATATTCTGGTAAATTGCGTCCGCTGTCCCTCTGTACCACGCTTCCGCAGAGCGCTGCTGGGGCGGAATCGTGGTGATAAACTCGTCAAGCTCCCCCGCGAAAATATTCCAACCGAACGAAATGTGGCGGTTCAGCGAAATAGACTTGTACTGGGTCAACAGGTAGACTTTCCTGATACCTGAATTCAAGCAGTTCGAAAGCGTAAAGTCAATAATACGGTATATGCCGCCGAAGGGGACGGAGGGTTTGGCCCTGTCACGTGTGAGAGGGTAGAGCCTCTCACCCTTGCCACCGGCAAGAACCATGGTAAGGGTGTTACGAAGATACTTTGCGATATTGCCGAGGTTAGCCACTTCTTGTTCTCAATCCAGCTACTTACTCTTGCGTTGGTCCAGCACTTCACGAATCTTGGTCTTAAGCTCACCAAGGTCTGAGGACTTGATAATATAGTGCTCGGCAGTCCACGTCATAAAGTTGTCCTTATAGTGGGCGTAAGCGGTGTGGATAATAACCGGCATGGCGTTGTCCCGGCCGAGGATTTTCCCAAGTGCCTCGATACCGTCCATTCCAGGCATGTTAATGTCCAGCACAACGAGCTCTACCTTTTCGCTCTGTACCTTTTCAAGCGCGTCCCGCCCGTCGCATGCAAGGATAACCTTGTAGCCTTCCTCTTCGAGCTCCTGCCTGTAAAGCTCAGCCTGATTTACATCATCTTCTACAACCAGCAGAGTCTCCATAAC
>CAYWBA010000008.1:13920-20841 GCA_964455955.1 uncultured Planctomycetota bacterium
CTCTCGTTTTTCTTTCAGAAAGACCCGGGCGATTTCGAATTCTCCGCTCACCACTGCGAAGATGAATGCCGGTTTGTCTGTGGAAACATCCGGTATTTCTTGGAGTTGCCACATGGTCTTTCCGTTAATCCTCCCCTCGGTGCTGTTGCCTTCAACTATTATATCAACATGCGCCCACACTGATGCAAGTAAAATTGCCTTATTCCTTGTAGATGGCACATTTTTTATTTCTGAAGCCTTTCCAGCCTCCGAAACCAAGTGCCACACCAGGCTTCCTTCGCCTGCGGGGAAGCTAATATCTATGACGCTCTTTAGTGCCTTGCAGCGCAGGTTGAACGAAACAGTGTAGCTGCCCCGGGGGACGCCAACAAGACTGAGCCCTCCCTTGCTCCCAACAAGCAGTCCGTTTTCCACCTTCCAGCCCGCCTTTGAAGCAGCCTTCCAGCCGTCAAGGCTCCTTGTATCAAAAAGCCTGACGTATCGCGTAACATCCTTGGCATCTTGAATCTTTTGAAGTTCCCCGGCCAAAGTGCCCGCCGGTGTTAAAGAGCTGCCCTGAGAGCCAAGCACTTTCGCCGCCGCCTGAAAGTCTCCGCTGAAATAGTAGTAGGAAGCTTCCTGGAGCCTGGCCTTCTCGTCCTGAATCTTGAAAGTTGCGCGCGCAAGGCGCACTATTTCACTCCGAGGAAGCTCATGTGTGGAAAGAGGCGGCAAGCCGCCAACCGTAAGAACCCCGTTCTCAAACTTCTTAAGAACACCCTGGTAAACAATGCCCGATATACTCTGTAAGGAAACTTCTTTGCCGACACTCGCCGCAAGCTGCTCGTAAGCTCTTTTTTCGAACTTATCAGCTGCTTGGAGGGAGGCAAGTCTGTTCTGAATCAGTCTCTTGTGCTTGTCGCTGTGATCGTAACTCCCCAGGACAGTTCTTAGCGCTTCACAAGCCGCACCGTATCTGCCCCTGTGCGCAAGTTCCCATGCCTCTTGCGAGCCGCCATAGTAAGCCGCTCTGGCCATCTCTCTGTACTCAAAATCCGCATTCAGGATATCCGCCCTGACCCGGCTCGCACGCAGAGCATACTCCTCAATGCCGAAAGCATTGATCACTTTTTCAAGCAAAGACACAGCTTCGCCAGTCTTTCTTTCGCCTGCCAGCCGCCGGGCCTGGGTGCGAATTTTCTCAAACGACTGGCGCGCCCTGTTGTAGACAGTGGTCTTCAGTCCGGAAAGCCTTTGCTCATGCGGCTCTTTGGGCAAACCGGGGGGCAGGCCGCGTTCGAGGAGCTCCAGGGCTTCTTTGTAGTTCTCTTGCGTGCAAAGGCTGTTGATTTTCTCCTGGACTTCTTCGATGTACTTCGCCGCTTCGCGGCCTCTCTCGTCAGCTTCACTCTTTGCTATCTGCTGTCTGGCCTCTTCGACATGGGGAGAACCTGGATGACTGGTGATAAACTCGTTAAGAATCTTGCGCACCGAGGCAGGGCTGTCTACCCGCTCTTGAAGGTTTTTGAGAGTTTCCGACCAGGCTTCTTCTTGTTTCTGTTCCTTGAGCCTTTTCTCAATCTCAACCACCTTAAGCCTTGCCTTCTTGGCCCAGTGGGTATTGGGAAACTCTTTCATGAACGCCCGGAATTGCTTTAGAAGTCCCTCGATGTTCTCAGGATTGCTGTTAGCAAACTCGACGATTTTGCTGTAGCTCTTCTTGGCAGCCGGCTCACCTGTATCTGCGCCGCGGCCCGCGAGACCAAGCGCCACTATGAAGGCAAGAACTACAGCGGCTGCGACAGCCCCGGCGATTAGGAACGGTACTTTCTTTCCCTTCTTCCCCGCCGATGCGGCAATCGCCTCCATAACCTCAGCCGGCGGAAGCCTGTCCTGCCTCCGTTCTTCGCGGAAGGTGTAATCAAGTATTTCAGCCTTTTCCTCCTTACTAAAGCCGTCCTGGGCAGGCTTGTCATCGACCAGCAGCGACAAATCCGGCAGCTTCTCTTCTTCGGAGTCTGATTCCGGCGGTTGCGACACTCCCTGCGATGCACCGCTTTGGGCAGGAGTCACCTGATAAGTTTCAACAGTACCTTCAGGCTCACGCAGGCGAACCTGCATGGCTTCCTTTAGTGCGGCCGTGTCCCGGGGCTTGGCAAGCTTGGCCTGTCCAATGCTGGAAACCTCGATTCTCTCAAAATCCGCGAACACCTGCGACAGATTCTCGTACCTGAGCGCAGGATTGGGCTGCAGCATCTTATCTATAATCACGGCCAGCCTGTCCGGCAGAGATGCTGCAACCGTGCCGAGCCTGGGATATAGCCCCTGAAGATTGTTAAGCATAACCTCAAGGTCGTTCTCTCCGAGAAAAGGCCCTAAACCAAGAAGCATGCGATACAGTAAAGCGCCGAGAGAAAAGATGTCGCTCCTGACACTGGCGTTGGAGAAGTCTATGATTGTCTCGGGTGCCGCGAACTCAGGTGACACCGCCTGGATTCGGGCAGGTGCCTTCCGGCCTGAGTAAAGCTCAGGACTGGCCGAGAGGTTTATGAGAACATCCCTGTCCTGGCGTCCTATGGTAATATTCTCTGGCATAAGATTGCCGTGGACCACGCCGCGGCTGTGCAAGGCATTCAACCCCTGGCCAATATGCAGCGCAATCCTCACAGCGCGCCGCGGAGAAAAACTCCCTTCTTCAGACAGCAGGCGCGCCACGGTAGTCCTTCCAACCAGTTCCTCGACCACCATGTGCAGGCCGTCTTCTTTGCGAACATCATACACAGCTGCTACTGAAGGATGCTTAACCTTGGCGACTCTGGCTGCCCGCTCAAGAAACTTCTTGGCCGTCTGCGGGTCGGCTGCAAGCTCTTCCCTCAGGACCCGCACAACCACTTCCCGGTCCCGCTGCTTGTCTTGCCGGACAGCACGGAAAGCCCAGCAGAAGCGGTCGCCGGGGAGCTTGGCGAGGAAATTTACACCTCCGAACTCATGGCCTAACAGGGAATCCATCTTGCCCGAGTCCGCGCCCGTTGCCGCCTGCTTGGCCACAACAGCCATTTTTTCAAGAATAACCCCGAGTTGTTCCTCGCTGATTACGTGTTTTTCAACAAGCACTTCACCAAGAGTTCTCTCAGTCCCCTTCTGGCTCAGAGCCTTCTGGAGCTCCAGGGACTCTCTCAGCGCGCCGGGCGTCGCATAGCCAAGGACTACCGCAAGTTGACCTAACTGTATGTCTTTCATTACAGTCAAAACTCAATCCCCTCCCCGCGGCCTCCGGCCGAGAAAGTAGAGCAGGTAAACAGGAGAAAGGAGGCCGCAGCTCTCCTGCTCCACTCTCTCTACAGCTTAATCCCCCGGTTGGCATCCGCTCGCGCTGAACCTTCACCCGGGCCCACGCATAGGCTTGTGAGGCGAAATGCAATCCCGCAAAATCATGCACGTGATGCTGCCGCTCCGAATGCTGGGACTGACGAGGGCGGGTTGCACAAGGTTACCAGGTCAGGGCAATATGCCTGTATCCAAGGCGGAGGATAATCAGTTCTCGCCGGAAAACTAAAACCTACTTGAGGCGTTCTTCCATCATCCGGCCGGGCTTAAAGACGACAACTCTCTTGGCGGGTACATGCACTGTTTCGCCTGTCCTGGGGTTTCTTGCCTTCCGCGGCGCCCTCTCCCGAACTTCAAATACGCCAAAATTCCGCAGCTCGATGCGTCCTGCCTGGACAATGGAGTCAATAATAGCGTCAAGAGTGCTCTGGACAATCTCCTTGGTCTGAATCTGGGTAAGCCCAGATTTCTCGGATATCTTCTTCACTATTTCCTTCTTGGTCATTTCGCTATCCTTTCACTCGCTTGCAGGGCGCAACTAACTAAAAATCCTATTTGTGAAATATGATTTCCCTTTCCCCGGACAGATTCCTTAACCGCGACACTTGTTGTGCGCTAAGTACCTTGCGTATTCTATGGATAAGACAGAAGTTAAGTCAAGAGAAAAAATCCAAAAATCACTCAATACATCTCAAAGCAACTCAAAAAGTTTGTCCACCTCAACGTGGCGCCTGACCATCTCGCTTACAATCTCTATCTTCTGCTTGTTCGCAGGAGATATTCTTGGCTGCATCTGGCTGACCTTTGAGGCCACGGTGTAAGAGTCTTCATCCACAACAATAACAGGCATGTCCGCACGGCGCAGAAGCTCCAATATCTCCTCGGGTGGCGTAACCCCGCCTGTAAGAATCAGCCCCCCAAACTTTATCTTCTGGTCTCCGGGCAGCATGGAATAAGCATGGGCCGCCACAATCATGTCGGCGCGGTCTCCCCCGGTTATCAGCAGGCAGTTCTCCTCAAAATACTTCGCGGCCTGGTCTGCCGCCATGGCGCCTATGAAAATCCTGCCGATGTGGTTGTCCACGTGCTGCTCTCCCGCAATGATTCTGCCCCGGACCCGTTCCGTCAAGTCCCGGATGGTGGGCATGGCAAGCAGCTTGTTGTAGGGTATGATGCCAAGAAGCCTTGTGTTCGCCTCCTCGAGAAACTTCGCACCAAAGCCTCTGAGCTTGTCCTCCTCCTGCGGGAACACTTTGTTGAATACGACTCCGACAACCTCGACGCCCTTGGACTGGTAGTACTCGAGGTTCAGGGCCACCTCATCCAGCGGATGCCCTACGCCGCCTGATGTGAGAATCAGCACTTTCGCCCCGAGCGTCTTTGCAATAAGCGCGTTTGAGAGACCGTACACTCTCCCGCAGGAAGCGCCTACATTGCCCTTGACAAGCACAATATCGCGGCCACCCGAAACCTTCTTGAAGCTCTCGACAATCTCGCCCAGAACCTCATCCTGCCTGCCGGGCTCTGCCAGGGATTCCAGTGAATCCTTGTCAAGGGTCACGGGGTTCATGTCGCGTATGTTGGCGTGAAGGTTAAACACGCGCTCCATTAGCGATGCATCATAGTCAATGGAGTAGCCCGGCAACATAAGCTCGCTCAGGCCCAGCGGCTTCATAAAGCCTATCTTCTTTGTCCGTTCCGAAAATGCCTTCAAAAGCCCCAGGGAGACCATCGTATTGCCATCACCCTGCTTGGTCGAAGATACAAAAAGTTTTTTCATCCTTCATCTCCGTAGTTACGCGGGATTCTGCTCCCCCCTGCCCGGTGGCAATGAAAACTCAATCTCCCTAACCGATTCCGACAACACCTTGATATGGACCTCGATACTCCCGGACGGGAGAATCGCGGAGACGCGCTCCGCCCATTCAATAATGCTGACCGAATCGCCCGCCAGGAAATCTACACCGCCAATATCCACAAAATCACCCCCGTTGTCAAGGCGGTAGGCGTCAAAGTGATTTATCAAGACCCGGCCCCGGTATTGATTCATCAGCTTGTATGTCGGACTGGTGACCAAGTCACTCTCACCGAAGCCAAGCCCGCAAGCCACACCCTTTGCAAACACCGTCTTGCCTGACCCAAGCTCCCCTATCAGCGCAACCACATCCGGCGGCCGAAGTGCCATGCCAAGCAGCTTCCCGGCGTTGAAAGTCTCCTCCGGTCCCTGACTCACTATTACTTTCTTCTGAAAACTCATTACCTCTACTTACGCTTTTTCCTGAAGTGCGTGAATCCCTGCGGCACGTACTTCTTTATCCGGCCGCTTGGCTCCTGGATTACAAAACCCCCGCCCGTGATGCCGCCGATAATCGAAACCTTCGTCCCCAGCTCACTGTCCGCGACAATCTTCTGGGCATCCTCGGGCGCGGCAGTGAACAGCAGCTCGAAATCCTCCCCATCGGAAAGCGCGTGTTCGAGTGGCGTCTTCCCGCTTCTTGACGACAGCTTCGCCGCCGCTTCGGAAATCGGTATCGAATCGGAATAGAGGACCGCGCCCACGCCTGATTCTTTTAGTATGTGCGCCAGGTCCTGGCCCAGCCCGTCTGAAATGTCAATGCATGAGTGTATCGAGTATTTCTGGTTGAGATACACAGCTTCAATCACGCGCGGCATGAACTTCAGGTGCTTGCCTGCCCTGCTGCCGCCCAGCTCGCCTGTCACAAGTATCCTGTCACCAACCTGCGCGCCGCTTCGCAGGACAGGCCCCCTGCCGCTCGGCTCGCCCATGACAGTTGTGCAAATCGCCGCCGGTTTCTTCCAGGAAGTGAGGTCGCCCCCCACAATCTGGCAGCCGAAGTCCGCAGCTATCTCAGACAGGCCCTGATAAATCTGCCTCGCATCCTCGGGCTCCCGGTCCTCCGAAATAGCCACCGCGCAAACTGCAAACTTCGGCTTGGCCGCCACCGCAGCCATGTCGCTGAGCGAGACCGCCATGGCCTTGCGTCCTATAAGCCGCCAGCCATCCACAGCCTTGAAGTGCGTGCCCTCAAGTAGCATGTCTGTCGAGATCAGCAGACCTTTGCTTGGACGCGCCACCATTGCGGCATCATCGCCTATCCCCACAAGCACGTCGCGCCCGGCCTCGGTCCGGCGCCTGACCCAGTCAATAAAAGTAAACTCGTTGTATTCTGCTTCTCTCACCATAGCTTGAGCGGCCCTATGACCTTGCCTCTGAGTTCTTCTCCGCTTACGTAACCGAAATGCCTGCTGTCCTGTATGGCCGAGCCGATATTGTCATTGAGCACAAAAAAACTGTCCTGCCCTATCTCCTGCGCCTCCGTGATTCCATGCCTGTGTGGTGCTACAAACCTGCGCTCCTTAATCTCCCCTTCTCTCCTCTCGCCGATAACTATCCCGTTTTCCACAAACCGGACAGTATCGCCCGGCAGGCCTATCACACGCGATATTCCGTAGTAGTCGCCTGTCTGCTTCCCGCCTGTTTCCGGGTCTGTAATCTCAAGCCCCTTCTTGAGGAACAGCACCACGTTGCCCCGCTTGATTCCCCTGTTCTCCACGCCGAAAAAGGGAATTATACCGTCGTGCCAGTCAAACAGC
>CAYWBA010000009.1:0-20474 GCA_964455955.1 uncultured Planctomycetota bacterium
CTTCCCAAGGTCTGCCCCCAGCCCGAGGATGTTATGGAGAACATGCCCATTGGCATCAAAATCATGGGTCAGCTTGTGGGAGCCATCAATCTCGTGGTCCTGGAAGGCATTGTGGAAGCCTATTGGAAGCGATTGGCCCACTGCGCCTGATACTGTCGTCATCGGTCCCCTCCTACCATTCCATCAACGCTTCTTCTGTCCAATAAAACAGGAATGCGACGATGTATACGGAGTCATCGAAAGTGTCCTTTACGCTAGCTGTCTCTCGATAGAAATACTCGAGTTGCACCTGGTCGGCGTGTTCCAGGTTTGAGTTTCTGATCACGGGGGCCCGGTAGACCTGCAGGATATTTGCCGCAGCTCCCGCGGGGATTGGTAAGAGGAAGGGGAAAGCTTCGATTTGTCCCCCGGCATCCATGTCTTCCCCTTCTTTGATTATCCTGAAGAGGGCCGGGAAGCAGGCAAACTTTTCCTCGCCGGCATTGACAGCAGAGTATCGTATCTCCACCCCGAGATTCAAATCTCCAATAACTTTGGGGACTTGTGCTATTCCACCCCAACCTTCCATCATCTAACCCCCCTATAGTAGTGGCCCTGCGAATGTAGCGGCCATCACCGCCGTGTCTCCGATGTAGGCAAAGGCCGGCATGTCATACCCTGTAACCTTAGTTAACAACCACTCGCCTTGCCCGTAGGGGACCGGGATCTGTGGGCGCCACTCGCCTGATTCCTTGCCCAATGCCGTGTCTATATTTGCAAGGGCCGGGTCATGGACCAGCTCGCCTTTATATGGAATCCCATCAGGGAGTATTCCCGGAGGGGTGGTTGTCAGGTACAGGCGCCCGTCGGCACCGGCTGCCTTGTGGAAGTGTGCATCGTGCCGGATGTTGGCATAGGGGAATATGTCCTTGTCGCGCGTCTGAACAATCTCGTCATCATCGGTGAGAATTACAATATTGCCGATTTGGCCTATCCTTCTGGGCGGGCTTGGTTCTTTCTCATCGCTTGGCGCATCGAGGTTGCGCCCCTCAGGCGGGACATCCGTAATCCAGCCGCCCTCGCCGCCGATCTCGGTGTTTATAAGCCACATAAGCCGGTAGGTCTCGTCGGTGGAGATAATCTTCACGCGGGTTAGGGAGTCCCGCTGCTGCGTAAGGTCGAACTTGACATCCTCGGCCGCCGGAATCGCCCGCACGCGGCAGCTATCCTCGAGCGCGCCCCTGTTCTCATCGCAGAGCCGCATCACCTCCGTTGAGCGGTTGAGCGGGCCGTGAGGGCGGAACTTGTCATCGCTTATGAGCTGGAGCGCCCAGACCTTGTCCTGGCTGTCAGGCTTGGGGTTTACCGAAGGGGCGTGGTCCCGGTAGTTCCAGTTGTGCCGCTCGGCAGGCCCGAATTTTTCAAGCTTCGGCTCCTGGTGCTCCTCGTCGAACTCTTCGAGCTCTGCAAAGAGGCAGTCCTCATCATCATCGAGGCTGTCATCTCCCGCAAGCGCCTCGCGGCGCGCATCGGATGAGCGAATCACAATGGGGCCGCGCTTGTTTACGTTTATAATCCCTGCCCCCCTCAGCGGAGCCCCCGGCGGCGCCTGGGCGAGCGGGTCTCGCAGCATTTCAAAAAACACGTGTTCGCCATCCGGCAGCTTTCCGGCGGGCGGGCCGTAGGAGTACAGGGTCTGCGCACCGGCGTGGTCCGCCTTCCAGCTCACCCGCTCAAGGACGCCATCGCACTTTATCGGATGCGCCCCGGCGAAGGAACCAGTTTCCACATTGACCGATGCCGGAACCGAAGTGAGCGCGGAGGCAATCTCCTGCGCCCTGCAGTCAAGGTCGCGCAGTATGCTCGCATCCGGCTGGCGCTCCTTGTGCACGAGCAGCATGTCAGGCCGGTACACTGTCTGGACTGCGCTTCCGGCGCCGCTCCGCCACCGCCAGTGCCTTATTGCACCTGACTCGTCTCGCATGTAGTGCCGGAAGGTGAGCCTGGGCCCAACTATGGTAATTTTGACCGGGCCTGCGTTGCTCTTTGACGGCAGGACCTTCACTTCCGGGTCGCTGATTGTCCCACAGACTTTCTGCGTGCACAGGAGCCCGCGCTCGGGTTCTGTGACGGAGAAGCCGCCGGCGAACTTTACCGGGCTGTTCGAGCTGCCTACGTTGCTGTATGCACGTTTGTGGCCGCGCTCAAAGTAAACACCTTCGAGTTCGGGCGCTTTCCCCCCACGCAGCCCGGCCGTGAGTACTGGTACGAGAGAGGCGTTCGCATCGTGCGGTTCATCTTCGTACTTGCCTGTTTTTGGTATGCGGAAGTAGTGCCCAACGCTGGCGCGCGCAAGCGCCTGCTCCTCGGGCCTCTCGTGCAGGCTTGCGAACTCGGTCGCAAGCTCGTGCTCCACATCCAGCCCGTTCAGGTAGGATACGCTGTCGAGTCCCTTTACCTCGCCATCTGTATCAAGCGCGCAGGGCGCAAGAAGAACGGATGTTTCATTAACCATTGGGGCGCCGATAACCTCCACCGCGTCCGGCGTGAGGTTGAAGAGCTTGCCGGTGCGGCGCCTGCCGCCGTAGATAGAGGCATCCGGCAGGGTGCTGTAGCCGGCCTGGCCGCGCGAGACGACCGATATCTCCCCATTATAATGGTAGGCAAGCGTGTAACCCGCGACAACCAGCAATTCTTCAAGAGCCCTGGCGGCATTCTTTCCAACCCAGCGGACGTTGCGCGGCGCTATGGGGTTTGTGGGGATTGCGTCCGGGGTGGGAAGGTTGGCCTCTTCCCCCATCGCCTTTATGCAGGCAAGGACGAGGTCTTTCCAGGTGTAGGGCACGCCGTTCTTGAGCGAAGCCGGGTCCAATGTCCCATCGGGCAGCATGTAGTTGGCGTAGATAGTGACCTGCCCGAAACGCTTCCAGCGGACCCTGCGGTCGGCAACGCTGACCGTGTATATGGTGTTGCCGGAGGGGTCTGATTTCTTCGTGTAGTCGGTCAGATACAGGTCTCTGATTGTCAGAGATGTAGGTGGCCTTGCTCCCGCGAATCTCGCCGTGAGCGTGACCTGGCCCATCGGCGTGAGTTCTTTGAACTCTTTCGCCCCCAGATGCACATAGCCCCGGCCCGGTTCGAACCCGTTTTTCAGCGTGAACTCGAACTCACCTGCACTGACCTCCACCCCGTTACTCAGGTTTTTCCACTTCACAATCGCCATTGACAGCCTCCAATCAGCCTCGGTCCTTCACACAGCCCTCTATAATCAGCGCGCCAGAATGCCTTTTTTAGACCACACAAGTCTTCGCGGTTTTGGCCCGTTTACGTAAGAGATTTGACAGAACGATGTTACGGAGCAAAAATTTTTTCAGTTTGGCACATCTTTTTGGGGTTGCGATGATGTGACAAAATTTGTCACCTCTTTGCCGCAGGGCTGTGGGCCGCCCGGCAAGAGGCTTGCAGGCCCGATGCAGCGAAAAAATTAACATTGGAAGCACATACACGGGGAGCCATCTCTGGAACGCAGTGGTTAGAGGCCCTGTGCGCTCATGCGCGCCGGGGAGCCGTAAGAACTAAGCTCAGAAGCGCCCCGCTGACCCAAGTTTGTGGGGATGAATTTGGGGGCAGGAAATTTGAGGCGATGGCCAATTGGGCCTTGAGTGGACGGGAGGTGGATGGTATTATCTAAGGCAGTCGGGGAGGTAGGGCATGGTGAAGGTAGAGGATCTTATCGCGGCCAGGTCAGTATTCACAACAGGTGACATAGCAAAAATCTGTGATGTCAACATAAACACGGTCGTCAACTGGTTCGAATCCGGGCTGCTTAAGGGCTACCAGTTACCCAGCTCAAGTGCGCGCCGCGTGCCGCGTGCGGAGATCCTTGACTTTATCACCAGGAAAAAACTGCCTGTCAAGGTCTTCTCCGCTAGGACGGTCGGGATAGTGCTGGCAAGCGCAAGCAGGAGCCTGTTGAAGCTCTTTCAGGGCGCCGTGGGCTCGGCGTTCGGCTATGAGCTCCACGTGGGCTCCTGTGCTTTTGAGGTTGGTTTTGTCTGTGCCGCGACAGAGCCTGAAGTGATATTCATCCACAAGGGCCACATAGACCTCGATGTTGACTCTTTCCCCTCGGACCTTGCCCGCCACATGCCTCTTGCGCGGACAAAGCTTGTACTTGTGCTTGACAGGAAGCAGAAGCCACCGGAGCTTTCAAAAACGGCGTTTCAGCAAGCCATTTCCCTGCCCGCCTCTGAAGAGAAGCTTCTCGACTCGGTAAATGAGGCGGTCAATCTTCACTGACGCGGCAGGTCGGCTGTGGGGGGTAAAAGGTGTATCCGTCTGGTAAGGACCAGGATAGTGAACGCTCCACACTTGGGCGCCAGAGGTTTGCAGGGGGAGATGACACAAGCGAAGTTGCCATAGAAGTTGAACATTTGGACACACCTGAGCCTGCAGCTCTTGTGAAGTTGAGCGGCTTCCTGCAGCGCCGAGGGGCGCAGAAGCTTCTTGAGACTTTCAAATCCCTGAGTGCAGAAGGCGTCCCCAAAATCATCTTCGACATGGCCGAGGTCCAGTACGCCAACTCATCAGCAATAAGCGCCTTTGTGAACATGGCAAGCAGCGCCAAGGCTGCAGGTGGAGTGATTGTTCTCCTTGCAATGCGCTCGAATATCAAGAAGGTCTTCAGCACTCTCGGCCTTACCGGGCTCTTTAACTTAGCCACAACAAGGGAAGAGGCGCTCAAGATTGTCTCCTGAGCACCTCTCAGGGGCATTTCGAGAAATTCGTCTCTCCTGTCCAAGAATGTGGACAAATTGCCAAACATCCGCCCGACAGGAATGGTATATAGTTTTTGGACGGCAAGAAGTTCAGCTGCGGGCTTGCGCCCGCGGAATCTTGACGAAAGGAGAGACCTATGGATAGCAGAAAGTTGCTTGTTGTGCTTGCAGGGCTGTTTCTTTTAATTGCGGTAGTTGCCGCGCAGGCACAGGAGCCGGTAGAGCCGCAGGAGCCGGCGGAGCCACAGAAGCCGGCAGAGCCACAGAAGCCGGTAGAGCCACAGAAGCCGGTAGAGCCACAGAAGCCGGTAGAGCCACAGAAGCCGGTAGAGCCGCAGGCCAGCGATGAGAGCGCTGAGAAAATCAACGCGCTTATTGAGAAGCTTGCGGATGAGAAAGAAAGAGTGCGAACAGAAGCAATAGCGAGGCTTGTCGAGATAGGAACACCTGCCGTGGCCCGGCTTAACGAGATACTGGGAGTGAGTGCTGAAAAGGAACCCTCGGAACCGCTCAGCGAGCTGGATGTGGAAATCAACAAGCTCATCGAGGACCTCAACTCAGAGGAATGGGCAGCCCGCGAAAAAGCTACGAAAAGACTTGCTGAAATTGGCAAACCCGCGGTGAGCGCTCTCAAAAAAGCGGCGAGGGAAGGAGCTTCCGAGGAGGTGAAAGAGCGGGCCCGGAAAGTGCTTGAGGAAATCGAGCGAGAAAGCACCGGCGGAGTTACAAAGGTCGAGCACGAATGGCTCAAGCTTCGCAAGAAGCATGCCGCCCTGTTTGCGCTCGGCTCCATCGGGGGCAGGGAGTCTGAGAAAGGCTTGCTGGCAGCTCTTGCCGAGAAAGACCCGATGCTACAGCTTGCCGCCCTGTACTGGCTGCGCAAGCGCACAAAGGGCAGTCTCGGCTTTACCGCCTCCGACCTGGCCAACAAGAGAGATGAAGTGGTCGCAAGGTGGAGCGAGTTTCTGGAAAGTCCTGTTGCACCTGAGGCCTCCTTCATGCTTAAGGGCAAGACACCCGCGGCAGGCACCGAGACCAGGGTCAGCACCGAGTACAGCCTGAAGAACCACGTCCTTGGCAAAAGCCGCCAGAGAGGCCCTATTGTTGTTGTGCCCGGCGGCAAGCAGCAGGAGGATAAGGGACCCAAGGTCCAGGGCTCCGCAATAACCACGCAGCAGAAGTGGTGCGATAAAGTCCTCAGTGCAGACGAGAACAAGCTGGAACTCGAGCGCGAGTATGAGTTCTACCGGCAGGCCACAAGTACGGGAAGCGGCGGCGAGTGGGGGGAAGAGAAAATCGCCGAGGCCTTCAAGGGAAAGAAGCTCTACATACGCTCCTCAAAAGGCTTCTGCGACATCATGGCGAAAGATAAGGACCTCTCGCTTGCGAGAAGGCAGCAACTGGCCTCCTCCCTCGGGGCGCTTGATGGCCTCCTCCCCGGCAAGGAGATGAAGGTCGGCTCATCCTGGGAGCTTTCCGACATGGCGCTCGGCCGGCTCCTTGTTAGCTTCGCGCCCGGCTTCACCATGCCGGAAACTATCAGGTCTGTCTCGTTTGAAGCCTGTCTCAGCGGCATGACCGAGGTCGAGGGCCGTATGCTTGTCAGAATCTCGATTCTTGGCTCGTTCGCCGCAGCCGACAGGGGCGGCGATGGCTGGCGGCGAGCCGGGCAGCAGCAGGTGGCCGGTTTGGTCATAGTCCGGGGCGGGGGAATCTCGTTCGGCAACGGCACCTCCGACCTGTCGTTCGGCAAGGCGATGATTCTCGGCGACTGCTACTTCGACCCCGGGACAGGCAGGATAGTTGAGGCGCACATCTGCGGTTCTATATACAAGTGTGACAAGCCTGAAGCTGACCAGAACACGAGGAGATTCGGCCGCGAGCCGGAAGTTCACCAGATGAAAGGCACCTTCAAGTTCAGCCGAAAGGACACAGTTGTCGCGCCCGAGACCCCGCAGGAAAAGTAGCTGTTACTATCTCAGGTGGCCAGGGACATACAGAATCCGCGGGTGCGTCAGGCCCGCGGATTTCTCCCTTGCGCCCCGGGATACTTTTGTAGTAAAAAAGAGGTGTGCAAATTACCCTGACATTAACCTGAGCGGCAGGGTATATAATTCTTGAGTGGGGGATAAACATACTTACCCGGAAAGCGGGGCAAGACTTCTCGGCGAAAGGAGAAATTCATGGATGGCAGGAAGCTGCTTGTCGTAGTTGCAGGGGCGCTTCTACTGCTCGGGGCTCTTGCGGCACAGGCGCAGGAAGAGCCCAAAGAGCCCAAGGAGCCGCAGTACAGCGGCAAGGAAATCAGGGCCCTGATTAAGAAGCTTGCGGAGGAGAACGAGCAGGAACGCGCAAAGTTGATACAAAAGCTCCTGAAGATTGGGACGCCTGCCGTCTCCGAGCTAAACAAGCTCTTTGGCGTCGGGGTTGAAGAGAAACCTGCGATACCGCAAAGCGAGCTGGATGCGACAATCAAAAGGCTTGTTGAGAACCTCGACTCCGCCGAGTGGATGATTCGGGAGAAGGCATCAAAGGCGCTTGTTGAAATCGGCGAACCCGCCGTCGCCGCGCTTAAGAAAGCCCTGGAAGAAAGCTCTTCCGAGGAGGTAAAGGAGCGGGCCCAGAAGGCGCTTGAGAAAATCAAGCACGACCTTACGGAGGGCATGCCGACTGAAATCGAGTACGAGTGGCTCAAGCTTCGCAGAAAGTACTCCGCCGTGGGCGCGCTCGGCTCTATCGAGGGCAAGGAGTCTGAAAAGGGGCTGCTTGGGGCACTTGCGGAAAAGGACCCGGCTATTGCGCTTGCGGCCCTGTACTGGCTGCGAGCGCGCGCAAAGGGCAGCCTGGGCTTTACAGCATCCGACCTCGCGAACAAAACAGACGAGGTCGTCGCTAAATGGCGCGAGTTTCTGGAAAACCCCGCACAGGCGAAGGCGGTCTGTGAACTCAAAAGCAAGGCGCCTGCCGCGGGTTCTGAGACTTGCGTCACAGCCGACTACGAGCTGACGAACTCCATCCTCTCAAAAGAGAACCAGGGTGGCGGGGGCGTTATCATCATGGGAGGCGGCCAGCAGCAGGAGGATAAAGGCCCGAAAGCACGGAGCGCGAAAATCACTGCCCAGCAGAAATGGACAGACAAGGTTCTGAATGCAGGTGAGGCCGTGCTGGAATTTGAGCGCGCATACGAAGACTACCGGCAGACCTTCAGCTCTGAATGGAGAGGTTCCTCAAGGAAAGGGGTTGCCGAGACCTACAAGGGGAAGAAACTCGGCATACGCAGGAAAAACGGCGCCTATGACATAGTCCCGAAACAGGGCGAACTCTCGCTTGCAAGAAAGGAACAGCTCGCCGCCTCGCTCGGGGCGCTCGACGCCCTGCTGCCGGGCAAAGAGGTCGCACCCGGCGAATACTGGGAACTCTCCGACATGGTTCTCGGCCGGCTTCTGCGAAGCTTCGTGCCCGCTTTCAAGCCGGGCGAATTCATAAAGTCCGCCTCGCTTAAAGCCTGCTTAAGCGGCGTGGCCGAGGTCGAGGGCCGCAAGCTTGCCAGAATCTCGATTCTTGGCAGATTCTCCACAACGATCGAGGCTGAGAGCGACTGGGAAGACGCCGGCCGGGGCCCCGCGGCGGGGATGGGGATGATTATTAGAAGAGTGGGGATGTTCAGCTCCGGCAACACGCCAGATGCCTCGTTCGGAAACACCCTGCTTCTCGGCGACTGCTACTTCGACCTTGAGACAGGCAGTATCGTTGCAGCACATGTCTGTGGCTCTGTCTACAAGTGCGACAAACCCAAGGAAGACAGGCGCAACGCCTTCGGCCGGGGGCAGGGAACCAGGCAGTTTAAGGGCTTCTTCAGCTTTAACCGCAAAGATGTTGTTGCCGCGCCTGAGCCGGAGGATAAGTAGCCCTCGCCGGGGCCTACTTTCCCTGCTCCGACAGCGACGCAAGCTTGTTGGCGAGTTCCTCGTTGCCGGGAAACATCTGCAATCCCCGCTCGTAGGCTGCGGCCGCGGCCTGCGTATCCCCGGTCTTGAGATAGGCGTTACCTGCCCAGATGTAGGAGTAAACAAACTCCGGGTCGGTTCGCCCGCTTTGCTCCTGCCAGTCAATCAGCGCCTGGAAGTCCGCGGTGCTCTGCCCGACCCTGCCGGGATAGTGGTAGTTCACATAGCCCGTTGCAAACCGCGCCTGCCAGTAGTCCGGGTCGTGCTCGATAACATAGGTGAATGCCTCAAGCGCCTTATTCCCGTAGCCGACAAGCTCATCGAGCGTGTCCGCTATCGGCTCGTCCCACTTCGCGCTGCACTTGGCGACAAGCGAGGTCCCGAGGTTGTAGCGGGCATCCAGGTTGGGCTCATCAGGCCGTTGTTCAATCAGTCCCTTGAAAAAATCTATAGCCCTGTCGTAGGAGGCGGCATCTTTGCCCCCGCGCCGCAGCGCCCGCAGATACCCGAAGAGCGACTTCCTGTCGGACGGGTCCTGCGCGAGCTTTTGTTCGTATTCTTCAATCGCAGCCTTCAGCTTTTTCTGCGCATCTTTCGCTCCCGGCTTTGGGCCTGCGCTGCCGTTGTGCGCCGCTGAAGCGGGACCGGGGTTTTTCGCCCCGCTTTCAGATACAGCCTTGAAGTCATCCGAAAGACCGCCTTTCGCAGACCCGGAAGGGCTAGGGGCCTTGCCGGACTGGCGCCACTGGCCCTGCCCTGCGGCGGCCGGGTTGTCCCTCTGGCCGGCAAGCCGGGCAGACGAGGCTGCCTCTCCCGGACTGCCGGCGCTGTAAGGGCGCCACAAGCCGGCCCGCCGGACCGCAAAGACTGCAACTGCAAAAAGCACTATCAGGCAACAAAGCAAAACAACAGCTTTGGATTTCATCTATACCTCCCGCAGAAAAACAACATTCTCAAACAGGCAAACATTAAATATATCTAACCCTTCGGAGGAAAAATTGCAAGTTTCTCGCGAAAAAACTACACATATTCCCTTGACATCTGTACACGCGCGTATTATGTTACCCGCTCAGTTCACCTTTGGTTTAGCTTGCAGGAGGCGTGGAGATTATGGCGAAGAAGAGGAAGCTGACGGCGAAGCAGAAAGAGGCACTCAACTACATTATCGAGTGTGTTGAGAAAGACCACCGGACACCTACCTTCCGCCAGCTTGGCGACAGGTTCAACTGGAGCTCCACCGGCAGCGGAAGGCGCGTCGTCGAGGCCCTTGTTAAAAAGGACGAGGTTGTCAGAGACGAGGCGCTTGCAAGAGGCGTTCGGCTCAACCCGAAAAAATACAAAGTCACCGTTTCCCGCAAGAAGCGCTGATTCAGGCTGTTGCTCCTGTCCAGTAGCGCTCTTCCGCGCGCGCCGGTTTCTCTTGAATCCGGCGCAGCCGTTGCTTATTCTTGCTCTGGTGCGGCGTGGACACGAAACTCCAGGTAGTCTTCGACAACAAGTATCTTGCCTTCGGCCTCTCAGCCGCCTGGGGCTTCGCTTGCATAATCAGCTCGCCTGAGGGGCAGGTGCTTTTCGATACAGGGGCGTCTCCCGGCATTCTCTGCGCCAATATGGAAGTCCTCGGCATAGACCCCTCCGATGTGGGGCTTGTTGTTCTTTCCCACTCCCATTACGACCACATAGGAGGGCTGCCCGCAGTTCCCTCTTTCGCGAAAGGCGTGGAAATCTGCCTTCCGCCGGACTCGTTTCCGCAGGAAGTTGCGGAGCGGCTGCGCGACCTGGGCGCTTCCGCCGCGCCCGGCAGAAACGGCCAGAAAATCCGCCCTGACATGAACGTTATCCTTACAGAGGCCAACTCCCGCAAAGAACAGTCGCTCGCGATAAGGACAGAGGCGGGGATACTGCTGCTCACCGGCTGCGCCCACCCGGGGATTGTCGAGATTGTCGAGCAGGCTCGAAAAACCTTGCCGCCGGAGCCGCTCTTCATCATTGGCGGCTTGCACCTCCTCAAGCTCGCCGGGGAGCAGGTACGCCGGACAGGGCTGCGACTCCGGGACCTCGGCGCCACAAGAATCGCCCCCTCTCATTGCACGGGCGATACAGCGTGCGCGGTCCTGCGGGAAGTTTTCGGCGAGGGCTATGTTGAAAGCGGCCTCGGCGCGATAATCGAGCCGTAGCCCGCATATTCCGCCCGCCGCAAGCTATATGCCATGTTGGTGCCAACATGGCATATAGGCAAAGATGTCATAGCCTCGGGCTGCGGGGGCTTGATGAAAATGTCTCGGGCGGGACGGGCTGTTACTGGCGTTTTTCATCCCATGTGGCGATGAGGAAGGTCGCCATGGCGCCTGCAAGATTTACTGCAAGCTCGCCATGACGCGGCGCGGTCCCGGCTCCGCCCTCTTCCTTGCCGGTTGCTTCATGCAGGGCGTTGAGTGTCTCGATTGCGTCCAGGCAGCTGCTCAGGATTCCCTTGACCGTATCTTCGGTCTCCCGGCCCGGCGAAAGGCCTAGGGTTGCTGCCACGAGATGGCACAGGCTCGGCAGGCTCGCGTCTTCCTCGTACTCAAGGTCGGCCTCGTCGAGGATGTGCCGGCAGGCAGTATCGAGAAGCCCCCTGGCCGCTGTTATTGCCTCGCCCGGAACAATTGCCTGGCGGGTAAGGGCTTTATGCCAGAACTGCGCCGCGGCCTTGGGGTCGAGCTTCTCCGCCACATCCATTGCAGCCCCCTCAGACATGGAGGCGGCCACCATCATAGCCAGCTTCTTGCGGCCCTGGGCCTCGGGCCAACCGTAATGCATAACCATCGGCTCTTGGCACAGATGTAAGAGAAGCAGCTTCTGCTTCTCCAGCGGAAACATCAAGAGCCAGTTGCGGAACGCCTCCCGCCTGTCCTCCGAGGGGGGAAGCTCGATTTCCGAGAGGTCCCGGTCCATCTGGCAGCAGAAGAACATGTCCATTCCCGCGTACGAGAAGCCTGTCTCGCCGGCGAACAACTCGGAGGCAAGCCCCTGTATGGCAGGTGGAAGTTGTTCAGGTTCCATAGGCGTATAGTATAGCATCAAAGCTCAAAAGTAAAGAAGTTAAAAGTTCAAAGTGACAAATGCAAAATTGCAATGTAGAATTGAGAATTTGAAATTATGAACTGCAATTTTGAACTCTTCACTTTGCATTTTGAATTACTTTTGATGGCGAAAAGTTTTGCCTTTGAGCCGCGTTTGATGTAGAAAAGCTTGGTTTGAGATGGGGAGAAGGAGGAAAGAAAAATGCCCGCCAAGTCAGTCTTGCTAACAGTTTTCGCAGTTCTGCTTGTGGCAGGTTGCGCCGCAACAGAGACTGCTGTGCAGGAAACTCCTCCCGCCGGCGCCACACCGCGCTACGCAATCCAGGTCACGGCAGTGATTGAAGGCAGCGAGAAACCCCGGCTGCTTGGAGAAATGGTGCCGGGCTCGGTCCCGCAGGATTTCGTCCGGGCGAGGGACTGCTTCTCAGCCCTGCCGCAAGGAACCTGCCAGGTGCTTGTGCTTGTGGTGGACAGGAAGAAAAACCTCCAGACGACTTTTACGCTTGAGGTTGCCACGACGCCCGACCTTGCCGGCGAGTTCGAGAAGTTCATCTCGGTCCTCTGCGCCGGACGCCTCTCGCCCACAATCTGGCAGCCGCTGGAAGCGAGCGAAGAGTGACTACCCCCCCTCCGGCAAAGTAGCAACTTCTTTTCAAGCAGCAGGTTACGGCACTCGTACTAATTTCATACTAAAATATCCCAAATTAGTATGAACTGGCCGGGCCGGGCGGGAGATGTCCTTAAGGATGTCCCCTGAAATGTCCGCCGTAAGGCGTTGTGGTGAAAAGGGTTATTGCGTATTGCGTCCCGCCGGATGTCCCGCATTTTGTCCCTGAAAACCGCCAGAAATGTCCTGTGTTAAGAGAAATCCGGGTTATAGGTTCAACTATACCAGAAGGTACTGTCAAGAGGTAGTGGCTTGCCACTTTTGAAAATAGCTGTTGCGTTTCCTATATTCTGTAAGTTCTGTGAGTCCAGACGTAAACAGGAACGTACAATTTCAATAGTTACAGTGTAGTAGCTTCTGATATAAGTTTTGTTATAGCATTCTCAACGTTCTTTAGGTGTACCTGGATAATTTCGTCTTGAACTTGCTGAAGTGTTAAATATTCTGAAAAACGCCGGTAAGTGCCGCTGCTACCTCCAAGATAACGCGCGACCATTGAAGCTTCCCGTAAAGCACGATAATCCTCGTAGAACGGCTGACATGATTTTCTTTTTTTTAGTCTGTTTTCTCTTTTCTTATGGTCTGAGGAGTCTATGCCATCAATAGCGAACAAAGCCTCAACGAGATGAACAGCTTTATAAAAAGCTACAATAACCACCCAGTCAGAAAATTTGGCTATCCCTTTGAGTAGATATTCCATAGTTTCATTGTTGTGATTAGCAAGTTGCATGTGGACGTTTTTACTTGGCATGGCTATATTGCAGCAAAAATTCATGGTTAATAAAAGAACTAATATCTTCTTCGGTTCCCTTTGGTAACAGCAAGACACTTACGTCTAATAAACTGACATTTTCATCATTAGCTATTTCAACATCTAATGCAGAAAGGTCGTTCGACAAAGAACTATTGCGGGCTTTACCTTCTTGAATGACCAAGAAAAGAATGCCACCGTCTTGTATTGTCATATAAGCGGTGTCAATTTGCTGCTTGTTTTTGTCTATCCATGTTGCGCATCGACTTAGTAAAAGCGAAACCTGTTCCCTAAATTTGCGTTCTTCTAAATAGGCTCCGCATACAGCGACGGCTTCTCGCATTGTTATGACAAAGCGGTCTTCGTCTTCTGGCTCAACAACAATTTTCTGTTCTTGCTGAGACCATTTTAGCCGGATCGGTTTAAAATGAGTCTGGGTTGACATGATTTCCTCCAGCGCCCGCCTTACTCACACGTCTTAATATACCACACGCACATCGGGCGTCAAGTAAAAAATTTGTGATTCAAATACATAACCCCGAGTTTTCGCAAGCTAATCCACCTCACACTGCTACGGGCAGAACGGTCTCGGCGCGGCCGCCAAGAGGGTTTGCAACCCCGGTGCGGGTGCATCTGCGCAGGTGCGAGTGGACTATCCCGTGGCAGCTCGCGCAGAGGAACTTCACATCCAGCGGCTTGCCGTAGTCCTCGTGGTGCGCGTAAAGCTGACCCGCCTCCGCAGCCGTCCGGCCGCAGAGCGAACATTTCCCGGGCCGGACAAGCCTGCCCGCGACAACCGCCCTGTAAACCCGGCTGCGGCATCGCGCCTGGAGCTTGCGGTCAGGATTGCCCGCGGGTGCGGCTTCCGTTTTATCTCCCCGGGTGTAAAACCCGGGGCTTGTTTTAGGATTACCTGCGGCCGGCGCGAAGAGGTCGCCGGTCGCACCCTCGCGGCGCAGCCTGCGGCGGCGGCGGCGGTGCGCGTTGCGGCATTCGGCGCAGGCTGGCTGCACCCCTATCTTCCTGGCATTTCTGCGATGGAACGCCGAGATGTTCTTGAGTTGGAGACACTTGCTGCAAAGTTTTCTGCTCATGCTACTTCCTCCATTTGCGTCAGTAGTTCATTTAGATGGGCCGGGGCAAATTTTGACGGCTTTTCGTGAGCAAGATAGATGCGTCTGAGCCGCGCTTCGTAGAGGCCCTGTATGCTCCGCTTGAGGAGCCAGCCCTGTTTTCTGTGGTATTCGAGGTCAATGCCGCTCTCAGATGCCCATTTCGCCAGTGCTTCTTCGGTGATGGCGGCTTTCTGCTCCTCGGGAACTGTTTGCAGGTATTTCTGGAAAGCATCCTCTTCCGAGGCGCGTTTTTGTTTTTCGAGTTTCTCGCGCTGCTCCCGGCTCTGGGCGGCCAGGTGCCGCTCCCGGCGGAGCGCTTCTTCTTTGCCAAGGGCATGCCGGTCGCAGAGATACCGCTCCCACTGCTCATCGTCGCGCAGTATGCGCAGGAGGTAGCTTGCCGGCTTTTTTACCTTGCGCCTCTCACAGGCGCCGGCCGTCCTCTGCGCGGCCCAGAGCAGCCTTTCCGGCGGGAATTGTGCCTTGAGCCTCTCGAGAGCAGCTTCCGGGAAGTAGGACTGGAGAATTTCGAGAGAGGCTCTGTCAGTCGTTCGCTCGGAATCTCCCCTTGTTTTGGAACTGCCCGCGCCGGGTCTCGAGTTATCTCCCCGGGTGTGAAACCCGGGGCTTGTTATCTCCACCGGGGCTTGCTCCGTCGGCGCCCTTGGTGCGGCGGACTGACAGACAGATTTCTGTTCCTGTTCCCTTTCCTGTTCCCTTTCCAGGCCGTCTTTTGGAGTGAACGCTCCGTGAGTGTTTCCGTGTCTTTTTCGAGATGGCCTTCGGCCTCTCGGCGGCGGGGTGCGGGGCGCAGACGGCCGGTTGATAACCTGGTGCCTGTGGAAATTAGTGATGGAATAGTAGCGCGTCCCGCGCGATTTGTAGCTCTTTATCATGCGATTTTCCTGGAGATTGGCAAGCATTTGGGGCACGTTTACCTCATCCGAGGGGAAGAGCATCGCCTTGATGAGGTGCGGGTCATCCTCGAAGCGGCCTGTATCATCCGCGAAGCAGAGCAGGCCGATGAAGAAGAGCCTGACCCCGTAGGGGAGCTTGCGGACCTTCTCATCTGTGAAGAACTGCGGCTTGATTGTGCGAATCCTCATGTCTCACCTCCTGATTACCCGCGCACTGAAGGGCGCGGCTTGCCAAACACCCGCGCCGCAGGCGGCGCGGCTAAACGAGCTTCGCGCCCATTTGCTGTAAAGGTCGCCGGGATGGTAGCGGGTGCCGAGCAGGTGCAGCTCGCCTCCCGGCTCCAGGCACGGCAGCAGGACCTTGGCGAACCAGGTTGCGAGCTTCGCCCGGCCGTGGCGGGTGGAGGAGTTCTCCTCATCCACGACATCATCGAGGATGATAACCTCGTAGTGCCGGGTGATTACCGCGCCCTCCACGCCCAGGGCGGTGACTGAAGCTTCCTTGCGGATGCGGGTCCTGCCGGCGAGCGTGAATTCGTTGCGGCGCCAGGTCCCGCCCCGCCTCTCGCCCCAGAGTGCGCGCAGTTGCCGGTTGACCTCGGTCTGCATCTTGATTTCGCCCGCGAGCGCATCGGCCTGGGATGCGGTATTTGAGACAATCAGTATCCGGGTGTGCACATCGCGCAGCAGCTTCCAGAGCGAGTATGCGATGGTGCAGATTGTGCTCTTGCCGTGGCCGCGGGGTGCGAGTATCAGCGTCTCGTTGTTGGCGCGCTGGAAGTCGAACCACCTGCGGTGGAAGTCGAGCATCTGGTAGCCGAGCACTCGCGTCGCGAAAAGCTCCGGATGCTCAAGCGCGCTTTGGCGGTCTGTCTCCTCCTCTGCGCTCAGCAAGGAGTTTAATTCTGTCACTAAACTGGCGAAGCTGCTCTTCGTAGAACTCGACACTTTCCATATCCTCCTTAGGCACCATGTCCCTCTTGAGCTTGAGCTGGGTAATCACCAGCTCCGCGACAGTCTTGAGCGCGGCGAGCCGCTCCTTCCACGACACCGCCTCCTCGAAGCATTTCCACGCGTGATACTCGAGCAGTTCGAGCCGCGTGAGCTGCTCCTCGTGCCCATTCTCCTGCTTCTCATCACTCATAGCTCCTCCTTCGCGCTCTCCTGGTCCGGCTGTTCGTGGAGCTCGCGCCGCGCCATTCGCAGGAACTGGAGCATGGAGAACGCCTCCTCGAAGCTGCTCCATGCGAGTGCCTCCCAGCGCTCCAGTTGCGCCCGGGAGGTGTTTAACATTGTGTCCCTGCCCCCGGCTGCGCGAGCGGCCTCCTTTTCATACTGCCTGTCCATGTGTCCTCCTTTCCGCGCCGTTTCGGCGCCGTTTTAATCTCCCCACGCTTGCGCGTGGGGCTTCCTGTTCCGCAGCGACAATATTGTTGACTCCTCAAGCGCCGATGGTAAACTTGTGTTGAAACATCTGGAGTTAGCCCGATGAGGTACGCGACAGTTGCAGTTTTGATTCTTGTGGTCTGGTGCGCCGGGTGCGTGCAGGCGGGCCTGCAGCGCCGGGCCGGCCCGATGCAGGGGGGAGAGAGGCACTGGGAGAAGCGCCTGCGGCACCAGCCGATTGAGAGGAGCGGCCCGCCGTGTTTTTCCGAGCTTATCTGCGTGGGGCTCTCGCTGGGGGCGGTGTACGGCACCAACAGCGAGGCGGTTGACAATTTCCGCAACAGCGAGTTCGAAGATGGGACAATAATGGGGGCTGAGCTGACCTACATCATCCCGACGTGGCCGCAGGGGCCGGCGTTCGGGTTTGTCTCGCGTTTCGGAGTCGAGCTGCGCGTCGAGGATTACAGCATGCTGCTCTCGGAGAACGGGTTCAAGTTCGGGACGCTGCGGATAACTTCCGGCGTTGTTGCGCTGAAGTTCCTCGAGATGCCTGTGGAAGGCAGCCGCTTCGGTTTCCACTTTGATATAGGTTTCGGCTGGGGCACGACCTCCTTTTCGAAGCACCGGATGCTCGAAACTGACGACCTCCTGACCGGCAACTATACCGACATCTCGGCCGGCGATGCCGGAGTTTTCGTCGGGGGCGCGGGGCTGGACTTCTATGTCGCACCCGATACCTGCGTGTCCCTGGAGCTGCGGTTTGCAGGCGTCGCCGTCCCGGCCGAGTGGGTCGAGAACGGCTTTGTCCGGCCCGATGTGGATATCTTTAATGCATCTTACCGGCATCTCGGCCTCGTCATCCGTCACTTCTTCTGAAATTCTCCCCGGGTGTGAAACCCGGGGCTTGCATTTCTCCCCACGCTTGCGCGTGGGGCTTCCTTGTTTTCCCACAAGTATCATTTCTGCGCTGCTGCGCGTTTCCTCTGTCATTCCCCGTCTCTTTCCAGGTATTGCTCGCAGATTGTCATGAGCGCTCGTGCGCGCGGCTCCTGGCCGGTTGCGCGCAGGGCTTTCGTAAGCGTTGCGGACTGCTCGCGGCTCAGAAGGAACTCCTCGACCACCGGCGTGCGAACGGGAGGGATTTTGGGCAGGTCGGGCTTGGGCAGGCGGGCCAGGAGCCCGCGGAGTTCCCTGCGTTCCTTCTGCGTGTAAGCGAGGTACTTTTTGATTTCCGGCCTTGGGAAGCGTTCAAGTATTTTTGCGACGTCGAAGTTGTCCATGCGTCCGCGCAGGCGGTTCATTGTGAGGGTTCGCAGCTTCGCCGCGTGCTCGTCATCCTTGACAACGATGCAGGCTGCCTCGGTGCGTCCGAGATGATGCAGTGCCCGGAGCCGATGTGCGCCATCAACCACAACGTACGAAATGTGGGGAGAAATGTGGGGACACAATACGGCTTTTTCTGCCTTGCTGCAGGGCTCAGCCCTGCGGATGATTACGGGCTGGACGTAGCCGTGGTCGCGTATCGAGGCGATGAGCGACTCGAATATCTCGTCCGGCATCCGGTTCGGGTTGTAGTCGTTCTCGCGTATCTGCGCAAGCGGGATTACTTCAAGCTTCATCCTGCATTTCCCTCCTTTGCGTGCTGTCTTTTCTCACCGCAGAGCCGCGGAGATTCGCAGAGCTCGCAGAGATTAAGAACCTTTTCCTTTCTTTCTTTTCTCAAAACTATAATTGATTTCTTCTCTTTTCTTCCTCTGCGTTTCTCCGCGCCTCTGCGGTTAAACTGGGCCGCGTCGAGGCTCCAGCCCTGTTGTCGTAGAGGTAGTAAAAGGGCCGGGAAGTGATTGCGCGTGCGAGCGCGCGCAGCGCGCGCTCGCGTTTTTGGGGCGGGGGGAAGGGGACGCCCGGCCTTCTGGTCTTCCACCATCTTTCGAGGAGCGGCATGAGATGAGGATTGTGGCGGAAGGCCTGTGCGAGCGCCCCCGGGTCGTGGATTTCGGATTCGCTCAGGCGCAGCGCCCGCAGTGCGCCCAGCATCTCCCGGGTGGGGCGCGGGAGGCCTGTGCGGCCGAGGCAGACAAAGCCTGCGTTCTCAAGGAAGCGGGAGAACCCTGCCATGACAGCGAGGCATTCGACAAAGGGAACAGAGAGGAGGGGCAGGGTCTCCCGCAGAAGGTGCGATGCGAGTCCGAGGCCGCGCAGCCGCGGGTCTATCACAAGCCGCTGCATCAGCCGCAGCTCGGAGTTCAGGAGCGTGCGGCGCTCGGGTGCGGTAAGGCGGCCCGAGTAGCGCCCGCGGAAGTGCTTGTTTCGAATCGAGTGGTGCGGCGCCGGGTAGGCATAGACGACGACGCCGGCAGTCTCATCCTTGAGGCGCAGGCGGAAGATTTTGTCAACCGCGCCGAGGTTATGCGACTTGTAATGGAAAGGAGCCAGAACCTTCCAGTCCTCGCGGGCCCCTTCCTCGACGGCGAGGTCGCCAAAGAACGAGATGGGCTTATGCGAGGGCGTGGACAATTCCATCTTCACGGCATCGCCGAGGCTGCAGCGGACAAGGACCTCGGGCTGCAAGTCCCCGGCAATATCTTCGTGCGCGGTTGCGAGGATGAAGGTAGTGCTGGTCTTTGAGGCTATCTTTCGGAGGTTGTATGCAACCACCTTCGCACTTACGCGGTCAAGGAGGGAGCAGAACTCGTCCGCGACGAGGAATTTTGGCGAGGCATCCAGCGCGCCGGCGAGGGCGAAGCGGTACTTCTGGCCGTCCGAGAGCTCGCTTGAGCGCCGCAGGTAAAGGAAAGCCTCGCCGAGGCCGCAGATTCCGAGCAGCCTCAGCGCCTCGTCCAGGCCGGCCCCCACCCGGTCTATCAGGGGCTCAGAAATATGGGGATACAATACGGAATTCCAGCTTTCAGCGCTGTCTGAGGCTGAAGAAATCTGTATTGTGTCCCCGGTTTTTAGCTGCGCGGTAATTGCCCGCAGGATGGAGCTTTTGCCGGAGCCGCTGGGGCCGGTGATAAGGATGATTTGCCCCGGGCGGGTCTCGATGGTGAGGTTTTCGGCGATGATGATTTTTCGCGGCGCGGCGCCGATGCCGAAGAGGTCCTGCACGGCGGCGGTCCTTGGGGAAGGTGTCAGCGGCGCTGTTTCGTAGGATATGTCAACTTTCAGTTTCCCGGCCATCGTCTTCTCCCGCGATTTTTATTTCGCGTTGCAAGCAACGCGGCTAAACATCCGCGCCAGTCAAGGGCGCGGCCCCATGTCAAATTTCCGGCGGCAGGAAGTCTGGTATTTCAATATCCCGAAGGACCTGGGCCTCCCGGGTGCCGGCGAGCAATTCGAGCGCTTCATCTTGCGTCTTTGCGATTGCGAAGAGCGCGTGGGAGCCGGGGCTTATTGCCAGGTAGAACAAATTCCCGCATTGGCATCTGATGCGGTAGAGGATGGGCCTGGAGTATTCATCCGGGGCGAACTCGCTCATTTTTCATTCTCCATTTCTTACGCAACGACCATTCGCGCTATCTGCTCATAAGCGCGGTGCAGGTGAACGAGGACTTTTTGCGGATGTATTCTGAGACGTTTGCCAATTTGCTTGGGGGAGAGCGCATAGTTGTAGAAAAGGTAGATGACGGTTCGTTCCCTGCCCTTGAGGCGGGGGCGCAGGTCGAGGATGAGGTTTGTTGCTCTACGGTGCAGGAAGAGTTCCCGTAAGAACTCCTGGCTTTCCGCGTGCCCTTTGTGCAGGCTCTTCGAGCGCCTGCCGTAGAAATGGTTATAGTTGAGCTGAGGCAGTTTTGCCTTGAGGTTCGGGCATGGTTTGCGGCAGATTCTGCGCCGCTTGCACGTGCGGCAAAGCATAGCTTGTTTCCCTA
>CAYWBA010000010.1:0-19901 GCA_964455955.1 uncultured Planctomycetota bacterium
TGCGCGTAGCCAAGCTCGGTATAGAGCTTTGCTTTCCTCTTGGCAAGAGGCGACATCACGATGTCGTCTGCGCGGTAAATCTTCTGCGCGATTGTGCGAATCTTCTCCTCAATCGGCATGTCATCCGGGTAAAGAAGCTTAAAATCGCCTCCCTTGTCGGCCGCATCGCAGACAAGCTGCGCTCCCTCGGTGCAGCCGTCGCCGCCCTTGGCCCATGCCTCAATCGGCGCAGCGCCGAAGGCGCCGTGGTCCTTGGCGTACTTGACGAGGAAGTCAACTTCCTTGTCTGTGTCGAAATGGAACCTGTTAACAGTCACAACCACCGGCACGCCGAACAGAAGCATATTCTCAAGGTGCACTTTCAGGTTCTCAGCGCCCTTCTCCAGCGCCTCCATGTTCTCAGATTCCGCCGCTTCCTTGACTGTGTTGTAATTCTGGCCCGGTTTGAGCAGGAACGCGCCGCCATGCATCTTCAGCGCGCGAACCGAGCAGGTAATGACAATCGCATCCATCTTAATTCCGGAAGCGCGGCACTTGACGTCAAATAGCTTTTCAGCACCGCAATCTGCGCCGAAGCCGCTTTCGGTAAGGACATAATCGCCCATTTTCAGCGCAACGAGGTCTGCCACAACCGAGTTGTTGCCGTGCGCGACGTTGGCAAACGGGAAGCCGTGGTTAATAACCGGCGTGTTCTCGAGCGTCTGGACCAGGTTGGGCTTAATGGCTTCCTTAAGAAGCACTGTCATTGCGCCTGCAACCTTGAGGTCTTCGGCAGTGACCGGCTTCTTGTCGTATGTGAAGCCTGCAACCATGCGGCCGATTCTCTCGCGGAGGTCGAACAGGCCGCTTGTCATTGCCACGATAGCGGCGGTCTCGGTCGCGACGGTGATGTCGTAACCTGTCTGGCGCGGGTAACCGTTGGCCTTGCCGCCGAGACCTACAACAACATCGCGAAGAGCGCGGTCGTTAAGGTCAACGCAGCGTTTAAGATTGATATTCAGCGGGTCAAGGTTGAGCTTGTTGCCGTGCAGAATTGAGGCATCAAGTGCTGCGTTAAACAGGTTATTCGCGCTCTCGGCAGCATGAATATCGCCGGTGAAGTGGAGGTTAATCTCCTCCATTGGCACCACCTGGGAGTATCCGCCGCCTGCTGCGCCGCCCTTGATTCCGAAGGTCGGGCCCTTGGAGGGTTCGCGCAGGGTGTTTACACATTTCTTGCCGATTTTCGCCATGGCCTGTCCAAGGCCGATATTAGTGACAGTCTTTCCCTCGCCCAATGGGGTCGGGGTAATGGCGGTTACGGTGATGTATTTGCCAGTCGGCCTGTCTTTGAGCCTGTCGATGATTGACAGGTCAATCTTGGCCATGTACTTGCCGTGCGGTTCGAGTTCATCGTCCGTGATACCAAGCTTCTCCGCAATATTAGTTATTTTTTCAAGCTTGGCCGCCTGCGCGATTTCAATGTCGCTTGGCACATTGTGGGCCATCCTTATCCTCCTTTCACGACTACCGTTATGCAAAGAGAAACATAATCCTTGCGTTCTTGAAAAGCAAGGCATCATAGCCACGGGTAGTTTGCAAGTCAAGCATAATGATGGAGCGAAATAAGAGTGACTCAAGAATTAAACAAGCTGGCCTACAGAATCAGGGTAAAATACGCGAAATTTAGTATTGATGTTAGTTTGCAGATTCTGTAGAATAATGGACTTAAACTGTCCCGCACTTGTGCCGACAGTTCACTCCAAAAGGCTGAACTCGGTCAAGCTGCGCTGATTTTGGAAAGGCCTGAATTGAAGATTGCTGTATCCGGCAAAGGAGGGGTGGGCAAGACAACCTTTTCGGCAGTTCTGGCACGGTTGCTTTCCTCCAGGGGAATGCAGGTTTTCGCCATTGATGCCGACCCCGATGCCAACCTGGCAGCAGCAGTTGGAGTTCCACAGAGTACGGAGATAGTCCCGCTGGGTGAGATGCGGGACCTGATACGCGAGCGAACCGAGGCGCCAGGTGCCGGTTACGGGGTTTTCTTCAAGCTCAACCCCACTGTCAATGACATACCGGAGCGGTACTGCGTCGAGCACGGCGGGGTGAAGGTACTGGTCCTGGGGGCTGTTCAGAAAGGCGGAGGCGGCTGCGCCTGCCCGGAGAATGTCTTCCTGAAAGCGCTGCTTAACCACCTCGTGCTCCAGCGCGATGATGTCGTGGTTGTGGATATGGAAGCCGGCATCGAGCACCTTGGACGTGCGACAGTTACTGGTATTGATGTCATGATAGTGGTCATCGAGCCAGGGCTTCACAGTATAGAAACTGCGCGCAGGATTGAGAAACTTGCCGGACAGATTGGGATAAAGCGGGTGATGGTTGTCATAAACAAGGTGCGAAGCCCAGAGCAGGAAGAGGAAGTAGTCAAACACCTCGATGGCATGAAAACGCTTGGCTCCATGCATTACGACGAGGCTGCGCTCAGGTCGGACCTCAACGGTATCTCGCCGTTCGACGCGTCCGGCAGGCTGGTCTCGGATGTGGAAGCAATCTACGATATTCTGACGAATTCTTTGCACGAAGTGGGAAAGGAGTAGCAGCATGGCGGAGGAGCGGAAATCCTACGATGCCGCAAGCCAGGAGATGATAACTGCGATGAGCGAAGCCGGCATCGAGACCTGCTGGGACAGAGATGCATCCCAGAGACCGCACTGCAAGTTCGGCGCGGACGGAATCTGCTGCCGGATTTGCTATATGGGCCCGTGCCGCATCACGAAGAAGGCACAACGCGGAGTGTGCGGCGCTGATGCCAACACGATAGCGGCGAGGAACTTTATTCGGATGATAGCAGGAGGCGCGGCCGCACACTCGGACCACGGGCGCGACGTGGCGCACGTCTTCCTGGAAACTGCCAAGGGCAACATACCGGGCTACGAGCTGAAAGACAAGCAGAAGCTTATGGACCTCTCCGGGCACCTTGGTGTCGAGATTGAAGGCAAATCCTTGAAGGATATTGCAATCGAGATAGGGGAGATATGCCTGGCGGAGTTCGGCAAGCCGCACGGCACCCAGAAGTTCCTCCAGCGCGCGCCAGAGAAACGCCAGGCACTCTGGAAAGAGTTAGGTGTTGAGCCGCGCGCGGTGGACCGTGAAATCGTCGAGATTATGCATCGCACCCACATGGGGGTAGACCAGGAGTACCACAGTCTCATGGTTCAGGGCACCCGATGCGCCATTGGCGATGGCTGGGGCGGCTCCATGATAGCCACGGAGCTTCAGGATGTGCTGTTTGGCACGCCCAAGCCGATTCGAGGTGTGGTAAACCTCGGCATCCTCAAGGAAGATACGGTCAACATAATTGTTCACGGGCACGAGCCGGCTCTCTCTGAGATGATTGTTGTCGCGGCCCAGGACCCGGAAATGCTCAAGCTTGCGCAGGAGAAAGGCGCCAAGGGGATTACCCTCGGCGGCATGTGCTGCACGGCCAACGAAATCCTTATGCGCCACGGCATACCACTTGCAGGCAACTTCCTGCAGCAGGAGCTTGCGATAGGCACAGGCGCGGTAGAGGCGATGATAGTGGATGTGCAGTGCATAATGCAGGGGCTTGCTAAGACGGCAGAGTGCTTCCACACCAAGCTGGTGACAACCAGTCCCAAGGGACACATACCGGGCGCGACTCACATCGAGTTCAACGAGGAGGACCCGATAGAGTCGGCCAAGGAGATAGTGAGGACCGCGATAGAGGCCTTCCCGAACCGCGATAGCGGCAGGGTGCGGATTCCGAAGCACAAGATGGACATGATTGCGGGCTTCACGCACGAGTCCGTCATATACATGCTCGGGGGCAGCTTCCGTACAGGCTACAGGCCGCTTAACGATAACATCATAAACGGCCGAATCCGCGGCGTGGCCGGCGTTGTGGGATGCTGCAACCCCAAGACGATGCACAACGAGTTCCACGTGGAAGTCTGCAAGGAACTCATAAAGAACGATGTCCTGGTCCTTCAGACAGGCTGCTCTGCAATAGCCTCGGCGATGGCAGGGCTTATGACCCCTGAGGCTGCCGAAGAGTATGCCGGAGCCGGCCTGGCGGAGGTTTGCCGAACGGTCGGCATGCCGCCGGTCCTGCACTGCGGCTCGTGCGTGGATAACTCCCGCCTGCTGATTGCCGCTTCCGGCGTTGTTGCGCAGGGCGGGCTGGGTGAGGATATATCCGACCTGCCGCTTGCTGGCGCGGCACCGGAATGGATGAGCGAAAAGGCCATTTCCATTGGACATTACTTTGTCGCAAGCGGCGTTTACACCGTCTTCGGCATAGGCCTGCCGGTAGGGGGCGCCCCCGAGTTCCAGGAGTACCTGTTCAAAGGCCTGGAGGGTGAGCTTGGCGGCATGTGGGATGTCGCTGCAGATGCGAAAGAGATGGCGGCCAAGATGATTGCGCACATTGACAAGAAGCGCGCCGCCCTCGGTATTGACAAGGCGCGCGAACGTGTCCTGTATGACATGGAAATGAGGCGCGAGCTTGAGGTTTAGCTCAGAGAACAAACAACTCCACACGGGAGGTTAAGGATATGTCGAAACTGATTGCAACGCGGGCTATCCGGGGGGCACACAAGCTTGTCGAGCGTGCGGAAAAGGAGTTTAAGGCTGCTCTCGAAGAGAAAGGCCCGGACACCAAGGTCGAGTTCCCCAACACAGGATACTTTTTGCCTATAGCTTACGGCTTTCTGGGCATGAAAATTTCAACGCTCGGTGAGATGGAGCCTCTGCTCGAGAAAGCCAAGTCGCTTCTTCACCCGGTTCCGGACGAGAAGGTGTGGCTGCCGTACCTCGGGCATACACTCGATGCGGGCGTGGCGACGCTGTTCGCCGACGAGATAATTGAGGCGGTAAAGTACACCCGGTCCCCGGTCCCGTACTTCGTCGCTGAGGACCCGGACGAGGACCACCTCTGGCTTGGTGCGGCGGACGACAAGATAATGCGCGAGCGCGGCATCGAGTTTGTAGACGGCTCGGCGCCCGGCTTCGCCGCGGTGCTTGGCTACTGCAAGGACAGCAAGACTGCGGTCAAAATCGCGCGCCAGTTGCAAGGGAAGAATCTCTACACCTTTATGTCCTGTGCGACAGACGGGAAGTCTTTCGCCCAACAACTGCGAGATGAAGGCGTGCAGCTTGGCTGGTCCACTCGCCTGGTGCCTTTCGGCGATGATGTGACTGCGACCATTCACGCCGCCGGGTTTGCCAGCCGCGCGTCGTTCTCTTTCGGTGCTGTGGAGGCGGGTGACTACAGGAAGATGCTCAGGTACAACCGCCTGCGCATCTTCGCCTTTGCCCTTGCCTTCGGGCCCGTGACAGACGAGATGCACGCGCAGGCGGCAGGCGCGATTAACTACGGCTTCCCTGCCCTTGCGGAGGAAGATATTGACCAGATACTTCCTACTGGTATCTGCACCTACGAGCATGTGGTCTCGCCCGTCCCCGCCGATGAGATTGTGGACAAGGCGATAGAGGTGCGCGGGCTGAAAGTTCAGATTACGGAAGTCCCCGTGCCTGTGGCGTACAGCCCCGCGTTCGAGGGCGAGCGCATAAAACGCGACGACATGCACGTCGAGCTTGGCGGGCCCAAGTCCATCGGGTTCGAGATGCTGCGCGTCAAGGACATGAACGAGGTTGACGACGCAAAGGTCGAGGTCTTCGGCCCTGACCTCGACAAGATGGATCTCGGCAGGACATATCAGATAGGCATAGTGGTCGAGGTCGCCGGCCGCAAGATGCAGGAGGATTTCGAACCCATACTCGAGCGGCGCGTCCATGACTTTATCAACCAGGCACAGGGCCTTTTCCACATGGGCCAGCGCGACATTGTGTGGATGCGCATCTCGAAGGATGCATTTGCCGCCGGAATCCGGCTGCACCATTTGGGCGATATACTGCACGCGAAGATGCACTCCGATTTCACCAGCATCGTTGACAAGGTGCAGGTAAAGATTTACACCGAGCCTGAGAAGGTGCAGGAACTGGTGTCTGCGGCACGGGAAGTGTTCAGGGTACGCGACGAGCGGGTTGAAGGCATGACTGACGACTCGGTGGACACATATTACTCCTGCACGCTGTGCCAGTCTTTTGCACCCAACCATGTCTGCGTCATAACCCCTGAGCACCCGGGCCTGTGCGGCGCGTATAACTGGCTTGACGGGCGGGCCGCGTACGAGATTACGCCTTCCGGCCCGAACCAGCCCATCAAGAAAGAGAAGACGCTCGATGAGAAACTCGGGCAGTGGGAAGGCGTCAACAGGTTTATCTATGAGAAGTCAAACAAGGCGATTGAGCGCATGAGCGCTTACTCCATGATGATTGACCCCATGACTTCATGCGGCTGCTTCGAGGCGGTATGTGCGGTTCTGCCCATGACCAACGGGATTATGATTGTTGACCGGGACTACGCGGGCGAGACACCTTCGGGAATGAAGTTCTCGACCATGGCAGGTACAATAGGCGGCGGAAATCAGACACCCGGCTTCATGGGCCACTCCAAGCGGTACATCGCCAGCCGGAAATACATGAGCGCCGACGGTGGCTTCAAGAGAATTGTCTGGATGCCCAAGAAGCTTAAGGAAGAAATAGGCAAACTCCTTGCCAAACGTTGTGAAGAGGCAGGAATCCCCGACTTCATAGACAAGGTTGCGGACGAAGAGGTCGGCGTGACTGAAGAGGTTGTCGTGGAATATCTCCAGGGCAAGGAGCACCCTGCACTGTCAATGGACCCGATGTTCTAAGTGAACTTCGCCAGTGCAGCTTCGAGATGGCAGTTCCGCGGCCTGCGTGCCGTGATTGCGCGGAATGAACAGCATTAAAGGTTACAACACCCATAGGACTGAAGGGAGGAGAGATGGCGCTGACGGGTATTGAAATATACAAGCTGCTGCCCAAGACGAACTGCAAGAAATGCGGGTTCCCCACCTGCCTTGCGTTCGCCATGCAGCTTGCTCAAAAGAAAGTGGAGCTTGCCAAGTGCCCCGATGTCAGTGAAGAAGCCAAGCAGACGCTGGAAGGCGCCGCTGCGCCGCCCATCAAGCTTGTAACAGTAGGTGCGGGCGATAACCTGGTCAAGGTAGGCGAGGAAACGGTGCTCTTCAGGCACGAAGACAGGTTTACAAACCCCTGCGGCATAGCAATCAAGGTGCCCGATACCCTTGACGATGCCGCACTGAACGAGCGCCTTGAGGCGTTAGGTAAGCTGCGCTGGACGCGGGTCGGCATGGAAATCTTCGTGGACACCGTTGCGCTGGTCAACGCAAGCGGCTCCGCCGATACGTTCAAGGCTGCAGCACAGAAGGTGGTTGCGGGGCCTGTCAAGAGCGTTGTCCTCATGAGCGAGGATGCTGACAGCCTTATCGCCGCCGCGGAAGCTGTAAAAGACAGCCGTCCGCTTCTGTATTCCGCCAACAAGGATAACTTCCAGAAACTCGGCGAGTTCTGCGCCAAGTCGAAGCTGCCCCTGGCGGTGAGCGGGGCCTCGCTTGAAGAGATTGCAGACCTCACCTCCTCGCTCAAGGAGCTCGGTGTAGACGAACTGGTAATTACCCCCACCGGCCAGAGCGTGAAAGAGAACCTCCACCAATTGACTAAGCTGCGTCGAATGGCGATAAAGAAGACTTTCCGCCCGCTCGGGTATCCTACCGTAGTTGACGCCTCGGTGGGGGCAGCCGATGAGCTTGAGCAGGCCGCCAATGCCAGCATCTATGTCGCAAAGTATGGCGGGGTAGTGCTGCTCGATGTCGCCGAACCCTGGCAGATACTCCCGCTTCTGACCATGCGGCAGAATATCTACACCAACCCGCAAAAGCCTATACAGGTGGACCAGAAACTTTACGAGGTCGGCGAGCCGGACGAAAACTCCCCGGTTATGTTCACCACCAACTTCTCCCTCACATACTTCTCCGTCGAAGGGGAGGTAGAGGCAAGCAGGGTACCTTCGTATATCCTTGCCGTGGACACGGAAGGCCTCTCAGTGCTGACCGCCTATTCGGGTGATAAGCTCAACGAGAAAACTGTCGCCAAGGCTATGGCAGCGACAGGGCTCGAGCAAAAGGTCAAGCACAAGAAGCTTATCATTCCGGGGCTGGTCGCAGTGATGAGCGGGAAGCTCGAAGAGGAAACCGGCTGGGAGATACTTGTAGGTCCGAAAGAGGCGTCCTACATCCCTAAATATCTCAAGGAAATCTGGAAGTAGCGGGCCGAGAAGTAATGAAAAATGAAAAATGAAAAATGTAAAATTGCAGTTCAAAGTTTCAAATTATCGGCTGGACACGCTTCAATTTTGAATTTTACATTGCAAATTTGCACTTTGCTTTTTGGATTTTGAATTTGCTTAAGGGGACATTCTTGGCGAAAAAGAAGCAAATAAAAACATTCACCGTGCAATTCATGCCCGAAGACGTGACTGTAAGCGTCCCGGAAGGTACAACCATCCTTGAAGCGGCGCACGTGGCGAATATCTATATCAACAGCGTCTGCGGCGGAGAGGGCGTGTGTGGCAAGTGCAAGGTCTATCTTAAGAGCGGAGAGGTGCATCTGAAGCAGGCTTCAGCGCTTGGGGGAAGCGAGGAGAAAGGTGCGGTGCTTGCCTGCCGGGCGGAGGTGGTTGATAACCTCGAGGTGTTCGTACCTACGAGGATAACCGAGTCCGACAGGATACTTGTCGGGAAGAACACGATAAAATCACAGGATGCGGCGGATGTGCCTGGCTATGACCTTGAGCCGCTGGTCACGAAGCTTTACCTGTCGATTCAGCCGCCGGATGTGGAGTCGAACATAGCTGACTGCGAGCGCCTCGGCTATGAAATACGCTCCCACTTGAAAAGCCCCTCTATGCAGTTGCACAGCGACTACAGTATGCTTCTGGATGTACCGCGGATTCTGCGGCACTCGGACTGGCAGGTCACTCCCACAGTTGCGTCCTGCCACTGCACCAATGAGATTCTGCAGCTCGAGCGCGGCGATACTTCACACAGGAATTTCGGGCTCGCAATTGACGCGGGCACGACGACAGTGGTGGTTCACCTTGTGGACTTGGGCAAGTTCGCAACCGTTGACGTGGAGGCTACATACAATTCCCAGATGCGTTACGGCGAGGATTATATCCACCGGATAATCTACGCCGAGGAACATGATGCCTTCGGGGATATGAAAAGCCTCATCTTGAGCGATATAAACGGGCTTGTGGCAAAGCTTATATCGCGCAACGATGTAGACCTCCATGAAATAACCGGAATCGTGGTGGCGGGCAATACGGCGATGGTTCACTTCCTCCTGGGGCTTGACCCGACAAGGCTGCGCAGGGACCCCTACGTCCCCTCCGCCAACATAATACCCCCGCTGCGGGCCGACGAGGTAGGAATAAGGGTGAACCCGAAGGCGATGCTCTACGTATTGCCCGGCGTAGCAGCCTACGTGGGGGCTGACATAACCTCGGGCGTGATGAGCCTCCAGCTCGACACAAAGGATGAAATCTGTCTCTTCGCCGACATAGGCACCAACGGCGAGGTCGTGCTCGGCAACAAAGACTGGCTGGTCTGCTGCTCCTGCTCTGCAGGACCGGCATTCGAAGGCTCCGGCGTGGAATACGGCGGCCGGGCCGTGTGGGGGGCTGTCGAGAGCTTCAAGGTAGAATATGCTCCGGGAACGAAGGAAGGTTTCTTGTTCAGGCACTTCACCATCGGCAATCGTCCTGCCAGAAGCATCTGCGGCTCGGGGTTGCTTGACATCATGGCCGAGTTGTTCGTGGCCGGCATACTCGACCGCTCGGGGAAGTTCAACAGGGATATTAAAAGCAGCCGTCTCCGGGAAGTGGATGGTATTGGCCAGTTCGTGGTTGTGCCCGAGAAAGACTCCGGTTTGGGAAAAGACATAACCATAAGCGAAATAGACATAAGCAACCTGATGAGGTCCAAGGCGGCTGTCTATGCGGCAATAACTATCCTGCTCGAGTCGCTGAACCTCTCTGTGAGCGATATTTCCAGAATCTACCTCGCCGGCGGGTTTGGCAATTATCTTAATGTGGAAAGCGCCATTACAATCGGTATGCTGCCGGATGTGGAGGCGTCGAAAGTGACTTTCGCAGGCAACACCTCTGTCGAAGGGGCCAAGATTGCGCTCCTGTCTCGTCAGGCGTACGAGAAAACCCATGAGCTTGCGGGCAAGATGACCTATTTCGACCTCATGGGCGATGTCAAGTTTATGGACCAGTTTGTTAAGGCGACCTTCTTGCCGCACACCGATATTGACCTTTTCCCCTCGGTGGCGCGCAGGATACAGCAGAAGGTCTGATATGGGGTTTACAGTAGCAGTCAGTGGAAAAGGCGGCACCGGCAAGAGCACGATTGCCGCATTGATTGTCAGTGAGCTTGTCTCATCCAAAGCAGGCTCGGTGCTTGCGGTGGATGCCGACCCGAACTTCAACCTCGGCCTTCTGCTCGGACAGGAGGTGGAGGAGACTGTCGCAGACATCCGTGAACACCTCATGGAGAGCACGCTTGAGGCGCCGACAGGTATGTCCAAGGAGCGCACTATCGAGTACGGCATACAGCGGGCTGTTCAGGAGTGCGAAGGCTTTGACCTGCTGACAATGGGCAGGCCCGAAGGCCCGGGATGCTATTGTTATGTTAACCACATCCTGCGCAAGTATCTCGATATCCTCTCTTCCGACTACTCCTACGTGGTCATTGACAATGAGGCGGGAATGGAGCACCTCTCCCGCCGCACAACTAACCGCGTGGATTTGCTCCTGATGGTAACGCAGCCGCAGCCCGCCAGCCTCGCGGCGGTGGAGCGCATACTGGATATTACCAGCAGCCTGCCTGTCGTCATCAAGAGGTGCGGGATAGTGCTTAACCAGATTAGAGGTGAACTTCCCGCTGCCGTCGAGGAGAAGATAGACAGCCTGAAAGCACCGCTAACTGCGAGACTCAACTATGACCCCGCGCTTGAGGAAGCCTTGATGCGCGGAGAATCCCTCCTCGGGAGGGACGGGTGGCTTATGAAAGACGGGCTCAAACAAGTGATAGAGGAAGTCCGCGGCCTCCGGCCGGGAAAGCAGACAGTAGAACAGTAGAGCGCTGAGTTTCTCCTCACAACTATTTGCTGCTCTACTTACTTGAAAATCGGAGATTTTCACGGGAGGTGCAACAATGGCATTGCCGGTAGTTACGGAATCTTGGTCGGGAGTTGTCAACGAGGTCACGATTGGCGCTACTCAGGAAGAAGGTGGCACGCGTACCTCGGTAGTTAAGGTGGGTGGGGCGAAAGCGCTCCCGTTCCACCAGTTCGAGGGCGACATTGGCAACAAGCCTGTAATCGCCGCGCACATCATAGACACCCCGCCCGAGGAGTGGCCCGAAGTGCTCAGGAAAGAGTACGAGGATGTTTACAGCGATGTCGGTACCTGGGCTAAAAAGTGCGTCGAAGAGTTTGGCGTTGATGCGATTGCCCTGCACCTTGATGGTATTCACCCGGACAAGGGCGACCTTGACGACGCCCACGCAGTCGAGGCTGTCACCAAGCTCAAAGAAGCTGTTGGCGTGCCCCTTATCATCTGGGGCTGCGGCTACGCTGAAAAAGACAACGCTGTCCTGCCCAAGATAAGCCAGGTGCTTAAAGGCGAGCGGGTCCTGCTTGGGAGTGCAACCCAGGATAATTACAAAACTATTGCCGCAGTCGCACTGGCGGACGGCCACAACGTCATCGCCGAAGCACCCATAGACATCAACATCGGCAAGCAGGTCAATATCCTGCTCTCCGACATGGATTTCCCGCTTGAGCGCGTCATCATGTTCCAGACAACCGGCGCGCTCGGCTACGGCCTTGAGTATGTTTACTCCATCCAGGAGCGTGAGCGGCTTGCTGCCCTCGGCGGAGACAAGATGATGGCCATGCCCATGATCGCTACCGTCGGACATGAGGCCTGGCGCGCAAAGGAGGCGAAAGCGCCCGAGGCCGACTTCCCGGAATGGGGGCCGGAAGACAAGCGCGGACCCATGTGGGAGATAATGACCGCGGTCGGTATGTTGATATCCGGCGCGGACATCCTGCTCATGCGGCATCCACAGGCCATAAAGAATGTGGCAGGTATGATTGAGAAGCTTTACAATTAGGGCGTTGTCGGAGGCAGGGATTAAGGAAAGGGGCTCGCGATGATTCCGATTGGCGAAAGAATCAATGGCATGTTTACCGATGTCAAGAAGGCAATTGCAGGGAAAGACCCGGCCGCAGTCCACAAGCTGGCCGAGGAGCAGACCAAAGCTGGTGCAAAGTACCTTGACGTTAACGTCGGCACCGCAGCCTCGGACCAGATTGACGCTATGAAGTGGCTTGTAAACACTATTCAGGAAAAGTGCGATACCCCGCTTGCCCTGGACAGCCAGAAACTTGACGTAGTCAAGGCCGGCCTTCAAGTCGTGAAGGGCCACTGCATGATTAACTCCTGCCAGGCTGACCCGGAGAAGCTTGATATCTATCTCCCCCTGTGCGCCGAGTACAACGCCGCGCTTGTCGCGCTCTGCATGGACAAGGACGGCGTCTCCCAGGATACCGCCAAGCGGCTCGAAAACGCCATGACCATTATCGAGAAGGCGACCGAGCACGGCGTTCCCACCGACCACCTCTATATTGACCCTATTATCCTTCCCATAAACGTTGACCAGCGCCAGCCGCAGATGATATTCGAGGCGGTAAACCAGATTCGCGTGATGTCAGACCCGCCCCCACACATCACGGTAGGGCTCTCGAACATCTCGCAGAGCACGAAGGAACGCCACCTTATCAACCGCACCATGCTTGTCATGCTCGCAGCCCACGGCTGCGACAGCGCGATAGTGGATGTCCTCGACAATGACCTTATGGATGCGTGGATTACAGCCAACCTGCTTATGGATAAGATGATTTACTCCGACTCGTACCTGAAGGCAGCGCTCGCGTAGCACCCTGCTTGGTATTGGGAAAGACACTACGGGCGCAGACCACAGAATGTGGGGGGCTGTGTCAGAGGCTCCGCGGCAGAAGGTTTCCGTTGCTGCAGGAACAGACAGCGCTCTCACAGAGGCCCCCGCAACTTTCACCAAAGGCGAAAGTAAAGTTAGGGTGTCTCCGAATCTTCGGAACTACACTTCACCAGGCAATATAACTTCCGATATGACGACTTGGACACTGCTGATGCTCAGTGAATTGAACCAAATAGTTTGCATAGCTTGATGTTATCCGATAAGCTGTTTTATCAATAAATGCTCCCTGAAAAAATCGGGGAACTGAGATGGGAAACGAAACGGGAACATCGGTTGAAAGCGGCCTGCTTCTTAGGGCGCAGGACCTGACCAAAAACTACCACGTGGGCGAAGTGACCGTCCGCGCGCTTCGCGGCGTCACCTTCGACGTCAAGCCGGGCGAGTTCATAGTCGTGCTCGGCCCATCGGGCAGCGGGAAAAGCACGCTTCTTAACATGCTGGGCGGCATGGAGACCCCGACCTCGGGTAAGTTCTGGTTCGAGGACAGGGAAGTGTCAGCTTACTCTCCCGGCAGGCTGACAGACTACCGGAGGAAGGAGATAGGTTTCGTCTTCCAGTTCTACAACCTGGTTCCCAACCTTACGGCCCGGGAAAACGTCGAGCTTTCCGCCGAGATTTCGCCCGACCCCATGGATGTTGAATATCTGCTGGATGCGGTTGACCTTAGAGAGCGGGCGGACCACTTCCCCTCCCAGATGTCCGGAGGTGAGCAGCAGCGTGTCGCCATTGCGCGGGCTCTCGCCAAGAACCCCAAGCTCGTTCTCTGCGACGAACCCACGGGCGCTCTGGACTACGAGACGGGGAAGCTTATTCTCGAGCTTCTCGAAAAAGTGAACGAGGAGATGAAGAAAACCCTGATGGTAATAACGCACAACGCGCCTATAGGAAGCATGGCTGGCAGAGTCTTCCGGCTGCGTTCGGGCACGATATCCGACATAATCGAGAACGAGACGAGAAAATCATCCTCGGAGATTGAGTGGTGAGCATACTCACGAAAAAAATGTTCAGGGACCTCGTCGAGTACTGGCCCCAGTTCCTGGCCATTACGCTCGTCATTCTCTGCGGCATAGCCGCGCTCGGAACCACCCGCGGCTCCGTCAAGAGCCTGAAGGCTTCCCGCGATTCGTACTACAGGCGCTACGGGATGGCCGACCTCTGGGTTTACGTCGAAAAGGCGCCCGACAGCGCGGTCAGAAAATTCGGCAAGCTCGACGGCATAAGCAGGATAAGGGGCAGGATAGTCTTCGACATCCCCGTGGATATCGCTGAGGGCGAAGAGACGATAACCGGCAGGATAGTCTCGATGCCCAACCCGCGCGATTCTTCCGGCGAAGCGCCCCAGACGGGGCTTCTCGATATCCACATCGAGAAGGGCTCCTACTTCACCAGCTCGAACAAGGCTCAGGTAATCATCAACGCAAAGTTCGCCGAGGCGCGCTCGCTTTCGGTCGGGTCTGAGTTCCAGGCGACCCTCAACGACAGCAAGGAACGACTGAAGGTCGTTGGTATTGCCCGAATATATCTACACGATACAGAGCGCTCAGGATTTCTTTCCCAACCCTAAAAACTTCGGCATTCTATGGGTCCCGAGGGACTTCGCCGAGCAGGCCCTGGACTTCCAGGGAGCTTCCAACAACATAATAGCCGCCCTCGACAAGAACGCCGATGCGACAGGCCTGATTCACAAGGCTGAAAAAATATTCTCCGCCTATGGTTACATGTGGGCCCTGGAGCGCGACGACAACATATCCCACCGGATGGTGACCGACGAGATAAAGGGAAACGAGGTCTCGGCAAACATCACGCCCTCAATTTTCCTTGCCGTCGCGGCCGTGGTAATAATGATTATGCTGTCCCGCCTCGTTAAGAACCAGCGCACCGAGGTTGGCACTCTGATGGCGCTCGGGTACACGAGGTTCAGGCTCGTTCTCCATTACCTGTCGTTCTGCATGGTGGTCGGAATAGTCGGAACGATAGGCGGGCTCGCGCTCGGCTATTATTTCGCCGGCCTCGTCGCTTCAGTTTACAGGCAGTTCTATTCTTTCCCCGAACTTATCGTAAAAGCGGACCCGAACGTCATTATTCTCGGTTTCGCCTTTGGAATATCTTTTTCCCTCGGAGGCGGGCTCGTGGCGATAAGGAGCCTTCTGCAGCTTACGCCCGCGGCCGCCCTTCACCAGAAGCCCCCGGCGATGGGAAAGCGCATAATTCTCGAAAGAATCGGCTTTATCTGGCGCATGGTCCCCTTCCGGTGGAAGATGATTACCAGAAACCTCGGGCGTCACAAAATCAGGGTATCCTTCGCGGTGCTCGGAATAATCCTCTCTACGATGATTCTACTTCTCGGCTTCATAACATTCGATGCACTCGACTATCTCATGAAGCACCAGTTCGAACGCGTCCAGAAAGAGGATGTGAGAATCAACTTTTCCGACGAAAAGACGACGCAAAGCTGCTGGGAGCTCGAACACCTCTCCCATGTGCACGAAGCGGAGCCGATTCTCGAAGTGCCGGTCGAGCTTCGAAAAGGCTGGCGAAAGAAATCCCTCGCTATTACGGGCCTGCGGCGCGCCTCGAAAATGAGAAAAGTTATCGATGTTGAAAGGGGGCCGGTCGAAGTGCCCGAAGACGGTATCATGATAGGCAAGAGAGTCTCTGAGATATTGTCTGTTAAACTGGGCGACGTTCTCGAAGTGAAGCCGCTGATAGGAGAGAAAAAAGGGAAAAGAGTCCTCGTGACAAGCATCGTCGAAGGCTACTTCGGGCTGATGGCATTCATGGAAATAGGCTCCCTGTCCCGGCTTCTCGGGGAAAAGGAAGTTGCCAGCGGGGCGCTGCTGGCCATCGAGCGCGGCTCGGTCGAGAATCTCGAGAAAACTGTCAAGGATTATCCTGCGGTCGCATCCATCCAGCCCAAGTCCAGGCAGATAAAGGCGTTCGAGGAAACCATACAGTCCAGCATGTACATATCGACGATCACACTCCTGATTTTCGCTGGCCTGATATCCTTCTCCATTATTTTTACAATGACGACTGTTTCGATTTCGGAGCGCCAGCGCGAGTTCGCCTCCCTGAGAGTCATCGGCCTCTCGACCTCCGAGGTAGCTGGCATCGTCTTCAACGAGAACCTCTTTATCGCGCTTGTCGGAATCGGGCTCGGAATACCGGCCGGCGCGCTGACCGGGAAGCTGATATTTGGTCTTTACAATACCGACCTGTACCGTTTCCCGGCCATCATGTATCCGTTCAGCATCTTTATCGCGGCGGTCGTCGCCTTCGTCTTCGTCCTGATTGCAAACTGGTTCTCGTATAAGAAGATTGAAAAGCTCGACATGGTTCAGGTTCTTAAAACGAGAGAATGAATTCGACGCGGAGGGAGAAAAATGAAGCTCAAGTACCTTGTTATAGTAGCTATTCTGATTGTGGTTATAGTAGTGTACGCTTCGATTCAGGCGAGAGCTCCAAGGAAAGTCGATGCCGCCGTAGTCACGAGAGGCGACATAGTTGAATTTATCGAGGAAAGAGGCAGAACCAGATATAAAAACGAGTACACGGTCTCCGTGCTCGTCTCGGGTTTCGTGCTCCCGATAAGTCTCGAAGAAGGAGACTCCGTAGAGAAGTGGCAGTTGCTGGCGGAGGTGGAGGATATTCCTTACAGCACCGCAATAAAGGAGGCGCAGGAGGAAATTAACCGTATCAAGGCCATGATGGCGAGCATCGATGTCGCCAAGCCGAAAGAGGAAGAGCTTGAAAACGCACGCAAGGCGGTGGAAATTGCCAAAATACAACTGGAATCGACAAGCCGGATGCTGCCCTCGCTGCAGGGCGCCGCAGAGACTGCCAAATGGGTTTACGAGAACAATAAAGGTCTTTTCAAAAACACGGTAATAAGCGAGATGCAGCTCAAGATTAAGAAAGACAGTTACCTCTCCGCCCAGGCCGCGTTCGAGCAGCAGCAGAAAATGGTCGGGATAGAAAAACTCCGGGTCGAAACGGCGAAAGCCTCGCTGGCGCTCTTAACCGGCTACGTTGACGACAACGAGTACCAGAGGGAAGCCTACAAGGCCCAGGTAAAGGCCATAGAGAGCAGGCTCGCAAGGCTTAGAGACGGCCAGAAAAAGACCTCCGTCCTTTCCCCGATTGACGGAGTCGTTCTCAAACGCCACTCCCGCGGCAATGCCGTTATCTCCGCCGGAACCCCGCTCTTCCTGGTCGGGGACCCCACAAGCATTGAGCTCAACGTCGAGCTCCTGACGGACGATGTCTCAAAGGTGGAGCCGGGACAGAAAGTCATCCTCTCCGGCGAAGTCCTCGGCGGGAATAATATCAATGGCAGGATTGACCGTATTCTCCCCACTGGCTTCCTTAAGAGGTCCACACTCGGCGTGGAACAGGAAAGGGTCGGCGTAATCTGCAGCTTTGACAACTCGGACCTCAGGCTCGGCCCTGTCTACGGCGTAGATGTCAAGATTATCACCAGCGAAAAGAAAGACGTGCTTCGCGTACCGGAAAGAGCCGTTTTCAAATCCGGCGGCAGGCACCGGGTTTTCGTAGTCAAGGATGGGATGGCCGCGCTCGCGGAGATTGAAATCGGACTCAAAGGCGAAGACTTCTACGAGGTGGTTTCCGGCCTCGCCGAAAACGACCTCGTGATAGTCGCACCGCCCGCCGAACTCGAGGAAGGCATGAAAGTCGAACCTTCCGGACTTTGAACCGCCTTTACGCGACCTGCGGATTTTGTTCTTAGCTGAGAAATCCCAGACGTTTATCTGCTCGGATTTCATGAAAATTCGTGCTAAAATCATTTTCTCTCTCGCCAGAGAAGCCAGCTTGTTAGCATGGCCACAGCCGCGATAAATGCAAAGTACTGCCACAGCCACTGCGGCCCGGCAATGCTTTCAAGACTGCCCGGGAGCGTAAGGGCTGATGAGTCAAGCGGAATATCCGCATTACTGAGCCTGGATTCAGAAGAGCTTAGCAAAGAGGCGCCGAAGAGCTTCTGGCCGTCTTTGTAGTTCACGCGGTACAGCCCGATGGATTCGGGCCTGAACAGGACGCGCTGGCCGGAGTATCTCGGCGTAGTCTCAGAGCCGGAAGGAGAAACTACCGACCGCAGACCCCTCGCCGGGAGCGCCAGAGTCGCGCCCGTGGTGCATGTTGCCCATTGGCTTATCGCCCTCTTCGACTCGCGGTTCTCCGAGCCCAGAACCTCCATCAGAATTCCCCAGAACAGGGGGAAGGATACCTGGCTGGTCCAGTTGGTGTTGGAAAGCTTAAAGCCGATATACAGAAGCTTGCGACCTTCGAGCGAGAAGAGAATGATAAGCGGCGTGTCCCCGTCGGCAAGGACTACAGTTGTGCCACGCCTCCTGAGAAGTGCCGGCCTTATTGCCTCGCGGACATCCAGTTTGTCAGCCCAGCCGGGGTTCGGCATGGCCCATGACTCGCCCGCGGTAAGAGGACCCTGTGGCTTGAAAGTCTCCTCTGCTGCAACAAGGCCGGGTATCCCGCGCGGTGGCGCAATGAAGACGCTCTCACTCTCTGGCAGTTCCAGGGGGCTGGCCTGGTTGAAGACGGCCAGGCTGCAGCCCGGTAAGGGCTGGCGCACCAGTGAGACTGTGGCGCCGGGGAGGGCCGAGAGTATGCGCAGCAGGTCCGGGTCTTGTTCGCCAATATAGGAGATTTGAAGCTTGCCGGCGGGGTTGCGAAAGAGGTAAGCCGAGTTGTCCTCCATCAGGGAATCCGCGTCGAGGAGGCGGACTTCCAGGACGTTTTCAGCACTTGCCTCGGGAGGAAGCAGGAGATTGACCGGGAGGCTTTCGCCCGAAGCAATGAGGGCTCCGGGGTCGGGACTTGCCGCGAAGCTTCGGCCGCGTGCCTTGTTGCCGGCCACTGGCCGGCCAAGCACGGACCAGCGAATCGCCTTCTCAGCCGGGGAGAAGTTTGATATTCTAAAGAACACCTTGAGCCCCTGCGAATCAGACGCAGCCCCGGCGGCAACTATGGCTGCATTGTCAGTATAGGCAGGTGTTGCGCAGACAATCACGGATTGGGGAAGGTCTGCTGCAGCATGGTCGGTAAAGAGAAATACCTGGCTGCCGTGCGCGGCTGCGCGTGCTGATACTTCAAGTGCAGCCTGGCGAGGGTCTGCAACTGTCTGGGCCGGGGCAAGGCCTGAAAGCCATGTCTTTGCTTCCGTGGGACTTAAAGGCTCTGTGGATACAAGGCCCGCAAGACCGCCGGCTGCGTGGCAGCAAATACGGTCAGACTCGTCCAACTGGCTTAGCAGCGAGGAGGCGCGCCGCTTCATTTCCTTGAACACACTGCCGCCTGCGCCCGCGGCTTGCGTGCTTGCGGAACAGTCTACCAGGAGGTGCAGCAGCCTGCCCCCGGCGGCGGAGTGCACTGTCCTGGGCCCTGCGATAGCGGTTGTAAGCGCAAGGACAAAAACAATCTGCGCAAGCAGCGTCAGGTTGAAGTAGCGCTGCCTGGACGAAGGCGGAGATTCCACGTGGCTGGCCAGCTTCTTCCAGATAATAAGGCTCCCGACCCTGATTCGCAGGCGGCGATACCTGGTCAGGTTGAGCAGGACCAGCAGCGGTATTGCAAGAAGTCCGGCAAATGCAGCCGGGTATGCAAACTCCATTACTCCTCCATACTAACTTAAAGCACTGCTTGAATAATAACAGACCGTGGATTGTTTGACAATCTGAAAACAACTGGACAGGAACTCTCGCCCATATTCGCGCTTTCCGCCCATTCGCTGCCTGAACTGTCTGTAAACAGGCCTGTAAACCGTCTGTAAATAGAGTTCCTTACGTGCCAACGACTTACGACATCTATTTACAGATTTCGCGGGGG
>CAYWBA010000011.1:0-19578 GCA_964455955.1 uncultured Planctomycetota bacterium
CTGGATGACAAGTACGAATTTTCCCTGGTCGAGTCACGCACATTCACAGTGAGTTTAGGGACCATAAACGCGGACTTTACCGCGTCAACAGTATCAGGAGTTGTGCCGCTTGTGGTCTTGTTCACGGATATGTCAATAGCGACCTTAGGCGTAGACACCTGGCAGTGGGACTTCGGTGATGGCAGTACCTCTACTGAGCAGAATCCGTCCCATACTTATAGCAGCGTAGGAACCTACACTGTCAAGCTGACAGTTACAGGCCCTGCCGGGTCGGACACGGAGACAAAGATAGGTTACATAACGGTTTCTCTATCATATTACTACTGGACTCATACTATAGGCGAATCGAGTACTGATTTTGCCGAAGATATCTGTACAGACGTAAGCGGCAATGTTTATGTGACTGGACTTTTCTTCCATAGCCTCAACTTTGCGCAGGACTGGGGAGGCAGTGATAATAAGACATCCGCGGGTGGCCAAGAGATATTTATAACGAAGGTTGGTGTAAACGGTGACTATTGCTGGACACGCAGAATGGGGGGGCCGGATTTTGATGCGGCCTATGAGGTCTGTGCAGATGGAAGCGCCAACGTTTGTGTTGCGGGGTACTACGATAGCAGCACGGTTAACTTTGCGGAGGACTGGGGCGGCACCGACATAAAGACATCTACAGCGTCACGCAACTTGTTCATCACGAAGATAGATTCAAATGGCGACTACTGCTGGACACATGGAATAAAGGCTTGGTATAGCGCCCAAAATCTAGGGGATGTTTGTGCGAACAGTATAGGCAGTATTTACATTGCTGGTTTTTTTCAAAATACCATCAACTTTGCGGAGGACTGGGGCGGCGACGATGAAAAGACTGCGGCTTTCAATGATGCATTCGTAACTAAGATAGACACGAACGGCGGTTATTGCTGGACTTGCGCAATAGGTGGAACAAATGATGACAAGGCTCATGCAATTTGCTCAGATACAAGTGACAATGTCTACATAGCGGGTCAGTTCAGGGATGATGTTGATTTCGCAAACCACTGGGGCGAAACAGACGTAAAGACAAGCGCTCGGTGGCTGGACATCTTCGTAACGAAAATAGACGCGAGTGATAATTACTGTTGGACACGCCGGATGGGAGGACAGGACTCGGAAAGTCCCCACGCTATCTGTACTGATTTGGAGGGCAATATTTACCTGACAGGCTACTTCCGGGAAAGCGTAAACTTTGCCGAAGATTGGGGCGGAAATGACACAAAGGCGCAAGCAGGAAGTTCCTCCGACATATTTGTTACCAAGATATGCGCTAACGGCAGCTATGGCTGGACACATAGGATAGGTGGTTTAGGTTATAACGGAGCCCAGTCTGTCTGTGCCGATGCCGATGGTAATGTTTGGGTCGTAGGCAGGTTTAATGAAACTGTCAACTTTGCGGAGGACTGGGGCGGCAACGACACGAAAACAAGTGTTAACTACTACGACATATTTATCACGAAGATAGACGCGGACGGTAGCTATTGTTGGACAATGACAATGCTCGGGTTGGCCATGGGTATTTGTGCAGATCAAAGCTGCCATATTTATTTGGATGGCTCTTTCACGGACACCGTCAACTTTGCAGAAGACTGGGGCGGTACTGACATAAGGACAAGTGCGGGCGGGGCGGACATATTCATAACGAAGATAAAATAGCTGTGGGTTGTGAGCAGGGCGAGAGCTTGTCTGTTTTCATCTCATAATTGCGCAATTCCTGGCACACAGTGCCGATTGTCATGACTGCCGGGTTTAGAGCGCGGCATCTACTCTTGAAGTTATTTGTTGTTTGGGCACTGCGCCGATGATTTGGTCAGCGACCTGTCCGCTTTTGAAAATCATAAGCGTCGGGATGCCCCTTATGCCGTATGCGTTAGCAGCGGCCGGGGCCTCGTCCACGTTCACCTTGCAGACCTTGATTTTTCCCTCATACTCCTGCGCTATTTCGGCGACGAAAGGGCCGACGATGTTGCAGGGCGCGCACCACGGGGCCCAGAAATCAACAAGCACAGGCAGTTCTGACTCAAGCACCTCTTGCTGAAAATTGCCGTCATTAACAGTTACTTCCATTTCGCCTCCCGCTTCCAAGTGTTTCCCCGGATTGTTGACGCATTATACCCTCCGGATGCTTTTGAATCAACTGTTTGTTAAGATAAGGGTGCATGTCTTTTTTCATTTGCATCCGCCGTAAACGGCGGAGCTTTCTGTACGTCCAGATGTTTTACTCTGACGTTGGAGATGCTGCGAGAGTGGTTTTGTAAACCTTGTTTTTGGAACACGCGTCAAAGACGTTCTGCACGCTTTCATACTTTGCGGCGCGGTCGCAGCGGATATTCACCGACAGATTGTAGGCCATGACATCCGGGCTGCCGGGCTGATGCTCCTGTTTCGACTTTACAGCTTCATGCCGGATAAGCTGGGCAAGCTTCTCTTTGTCGTAGGCACGGCCCATGATTCGCACAAGCCCTTTTTCCGCATCATTTTTCCTGATATTGACAGTCAGTACCCTGCTATCCGGAACGACTCCGCCTTGCGCCTGGTCGGCATAGGGAAGCGCAAGCAGCTCCGTGCTGAGGGAGGACATTTCGGAGACAATCATGAAGAAAATCAGAATCAGGAATACGCAGTCAATCATGGGCGTCATGTTCATCTGAATCCCCTGATTAGCAGGGTCGAGTTCTTTCTTTGCAACCATCTGGCCAACCTCCTGTCGGTAAAGAGCCTGTCCCGCCGTCCTGAGAACCTTCACCTTAATAATACGATGCGTGCGAAGGCAGGTGCAACATCCCCAGGCCACACAGGTGTTTTTGGGGGATTCGACGCAGGGCCTCGGGGGCCTGAAAGCGGAGCGGTACAAGTGATACAAAGGCAAGGCACGCTAATAGGAGTCCTCGGGAACGGTGAAGATATACCCCCTGACAGACGTTTTTTCCAGCCGAACCAGGAGTTTCGCCAGCCACTCCCACGTGAGGTTCTTTGCGTACTTGCTAAGCCTGAGGATAATGACTGTATCTTCGTTCTTGTGTTTTTCTATTAGCTTGAAAAGGGGTTCGATAGTGGCAGAAGTCTTGGGGCGTTTTTCTTCGCCTTCGACAATAATCTCTGGTTTTATCAAAGCACCGCCCCAGTCCCCAAAACCGGTAAGAAACCGATAATGTCCTTTTCTGTTTGCCCTGACATCTATTCCGCGTATATTTTCTGTCAAGGATGTTGCTTCGCCTTTCCAGTAGCCGTAGTAGCGATTTCTTTCGCCCCAGTTGAATATGTAGGTGCATAAACTAACCGCGCTCGGATTCCCCTCTCTTTCGACCGCAAAGTACAGATTAACGCATCCGGTCAAATCAGGAATTCCGAACAGTTTCAAGCAATCCTCAAGCGATGCATCTTTGTCAATGCAGAGGAGAACAGGCGTCATGTAGGGCTTGATTTTCGGCCACTTCCGGTTCAGCGCCTGCGCCGCTTCCTTGAAATTATCTTCGCGCACCTTTACTGCTTCTACTATTTGTTCTCTTGCAGTAAGCCTGTTAACCACCTGTCCGCCGAGTACCACCCTGCCATCACGCTTGCAGGTTATGACTATTCCCGGCCACCCTGTAAGCGGCTTTCCGGCATCCACTTGCGGCAGTGAGACGGGAGGCTTGAACCTGTTGGAGTTGCAGAAGACGGCAGCCAAAGCGGAGGCTGAAACCAGTATGAATATGTACATTGCTGCTCTTCGCAACCTTTTTCTCCTTCCAGTACAGAGGATACAACACCGCGGGACCAGATGTCAAATGCCGGCGGTTAAGTCTGACTTACCGAAGTGCGCTCAGTACCGCAGGAGGGCGGCGATGTCACCGACTTCGGAGAGGCCGGGGATGGGGTCAACGAAATCCGCTTCAGCTTTTGTTTTGGCAAGTATTTCCACGATTTCGTTGACAAGGTCAACTTTGAAAAGCGACTGCGATTTGCAGTTCGGGCAGGCCTGGGGGGAGCCTAAGCTCAGGTGTTCGCAATCGCGGCATCGGAACCCGTCAATCCGGGCGTTGCGGGTGATGACCACCTTTCTGATTCGGCCGGTTTTCGCCGCCTCCAGGACATCTTCCGCACCGACTGATGCGAGGCCTTTGCGCAGGTATTCGCCCTTGATTTGCTCCCAGAGTTCCTGCTCGGAGCGGCGTTCTTCGATAAAGAACAGGTCGAAGATTTCCCTGTTAACCCACTGCGTGCCTTTGTGGAGGTCAACGGCTTTTTCGCCGGAGAGTTTCCTGAGTACCTGGTCTGGCAGCACGCGGCGGATTTCATCCAGCGTTTCTTTCGAGCCGACCATCAGGACGCGCCGGAAGATTTCGCTTTGCTCCAGTTCGGCGAGCTTGTCGGCAATTTCTTTCGCGTAGATGTGGAGCTGCTTGTCGCGGCGGCGCTCGTAGCGCTGCTGCGACCAGCCGCCTTTCTTGACGTGGTTCTTGATATTGCCGCAGATTTGTCCTTCCGGCTCACGCGTTGATGATGTGACCAGGAAGATTCGCGCGCACTTGTTGTCTGCGACGACAACGGCGAAGTTCTCGTACTCATCCTGCATCTCGGCCAGCGGGCGGATGTAGGGCGAGGAGTCCACAATCATCAAATCCGCGCCGGCGCCGGGCGTGGCACTTTCGGGCTCGCTTGCACTGATTAGTTTGGTCAGCGTGGGGCCTGCCGGATGTCTGGCCTGCCCGCGGGCACTGCCGTCCAGTTCGAGCGGGTATGCCCTGAAGAAGTCCAGGGCCCAGCAGGCGAAGACAGCCAGCCCGCCTGATTCGAGAGGGTTGTCTTTCAGGTAGTCCCGGACCAGCTTCAGGTTCTCCTCGAAATACTCAGCTTCATCTTTATTATCTTTGAGCATGGCCCTGGCGTTCTTGACACGCCTGTCAAGCGAGTCAAGCGCTTTCGGCCTCGACAGGTAGAGGCTGAGGAATGCGCGCTCGGGCGCTGAAATTTGCGCCATCTCTCTCAGGTTGATTTTGTGGAACATTGTTATTCCTTTTCAGAAGGTGGCGCGAGTCCGGAGGTCTTTTTTATGGAGATTTTGTTGATAACGACAGGTTTTGCAGGCCTGTGGAATGCGATGCCGTCAATGGTCTTCTCGGTGACCTCGGTATCGCCTATTTTCTGCAGCACATTGAGGCCTTCGGTAAGCTGGCCGAAGATGCAGTACTTGCCGTCGAGATGCGGGCGCGGCGCGTGGCAGATATAGAATTCCGTGCTAGCGCTGTCGGGGTCTTGTGCCCTTGCCATTGTGATCCCTCCTCGAAACTGTACGTTGTTGGGGTTTTCATACAAACCGCAATCAGGGTATAACATTTTTATCCCGGTGTGTCCAGAATGCACTGCCGCTGCCGACAGGATGCTCTCAGGCAGGTCGTCCGTGGCAGCATGGTGGTTTGTCCACCTCGCGTGTGAGGAGGACTCTACGCTTTGCCGGAAGGGGGCCCGAGGCTGACCGGCGGGGCTGTCCGTTCAATCTCGCTTATCTGGAAAAACTCCGCTTCCTTGAAGTTGAACATGGAGGCAATCATGGAGGATGGAAACATCTGCACACGGTTGTCATACTCGCGGACGTTGCCGTTGTAGAACCGCCTTGCGGCCTGGATTCGGTCTTCAGTATTTACAAGCTCATCCTGCAGTTCGAGGAAGTTGTTGCTCGCCTTGAGGTCGGGGTAATTCTCGACAACCGCGAAGAGGCTCTTTAATGTGCCTATCAGCTCGTTCTCCACCCTGGCCTGGCTGCTCGGACTGCCAGTTGCGCCGACGGCGCGGGTGCGGGCTACAGTTACCTTCTGGAGAACTTCCTTCTCGTGTGCCGCGTAACCCTTTACCGTCTCAACAAGCCGCGGAATCAGGTCGTATCTGCGCCTCAGCTCTGTGTCAACATCGGACCAGGATTCCTTCACGTGGTTTCGAAGTCCGACCAGGGAGTTGTAGAGACATGCAATCACAATAATGACAAACACGGGAATTGCTATCAGCGCAAATGCCATTTCCTGCTCCTTGTGCCAGTCGGAACTTGTATAACTAATCAGGCGACACCAGGCGCTGCGGAACCTGTTCGAGGAACCGCATGCCGATGTTCAGCAGGCCGGGCCACCTGTCCGGGGCCAATCTCCGGTCGTGGTGGATGAGTACCGCCCTGCTCGCCACTTCAATATGGATTGAGCCCACCCTGAGGAGGAACTCCATCATTCTCGGATGGATAAGGTCGTAGGCAAAACGCCTGTCCCTGCTCTTTACGAAGAACTTCCTGCTGAACTCGACCGACTCGAAGTCAATATCGTTGAAACCGACCATGCTTGCGAACCTGTCGAACAGGCTTTCGGGCCGGATAATCACGTGCGGGAAGATACTGCCCCTTCTTGACGCAGTCTCCAGAAGGCATACGCTCTTCCTGTGCGTCGTGCGGTTCTTGCCTGAGCCTGTAGTATACTGGTAGTCGAACATCCTGACCTCGATGCCATCGCTTCGCCCTTCGATAAGGTTGTAAGAGCGGCGGCTGCGGCCGCGCTGGAAGAGTTCGAAAGAGCTGAACTGCTTCTCGAAGTGAAAACGGCCGCCTGGATAAAACATGAAGCCCAACTGCTGCGCAACTGCCAGCAGTTCCTTTCGCCTTTTGGCCGTGAAATAGATGTACAGTCCGATAAATGCTGCGAATGCGAAAATAGTTAGTATGACAAGAAGGACATCTTCCACAGGACTTAAAACTTCCTCACAGCGGGTGGACGCACAATTCTTGAGAGTATTGTAAAGATTACGGGAAGCTAACGCAAGAAGCCCTCTGGCAGAAAAATGCTTGCGATGGGGAAAACACTGGTGTAATATCCATTTCCAATCCTTTGCGAGGGGGAACAGATATGAAAAGAGCATTTGTTTTCTTCGTTATTGTCAGTATTGCTGCAGCCGCATTCGCGCAGCAGGCTGACAAATCTGAAGCAGTCAGGGCAAAGCTCCAGACTCAAACCGTGACTCTCTCGTTTTCCGATACGGACATTGTCGGTGTGTTGTCCTTCCTGCAGGATATCACCGGCTTGAACATCGTGATTGACCCCGAGTGCGACGCGGACATCGCTGTAACTCTTCGTGCCAGGAACATTACAATCGGGGCGGCCCTCAAGCTTATTTTTGAGCCTCGCAAGCTTGACTATATTATCAAGAAAGATGGCACAATCTTTGTTTCTACAGAGAAGCGTATTGCGCAGTTGAAGGCTGGGAAACAGGAACCGAAAGATATCGGCCTGGAACCAGAGCAACTGCTTTTCCTTATGAGAGACAGCAGCAAGATAAAGGGAAAAGTTAAGGTCAAAAAGTGGAATCTCAAGACCGCCTACGGGCTGCTTAGCATTCCCACTAACGAGATAAGGAAAATTGCTCTAAAGTATGAGGCAGGGGAAGATGGGAAAGCTGTGGTCGAAGACCCGGACAGTGTCGAGACAATTCGCTTTACCGTCACCGGCGACCTTGAGATTGACAAGCTGGAGGTGGAAACTGCGCACGGCAAGCTGACTCTCTCTAAGAACGACATAAAGGAAATCCTGTTCCCAAGGCCTGCTATCACGAAGTCATTTGAGGTCCAACCCGACCCCCTGCTTGAGTGGCTTGACACAGGGATAAAGCTTGAAAAAGGCGATATGCTGAACATAACAGCCAGCGGTACGATTGGCGAAGAATTTACGCCGGACGGGACAGAAGCCACGCTGGTGGCCAGGATAGGGAAAAACGGCGAGGCGTTCAAGGTCGGCACCGCTTACACAGCAAGGGTCGGGCAGGAAGGCAATCTTTACCTCTTGATACAGTATACTAAACTATCTTTGGAAGAGGCTGGATCCTCCTACAAGGTAAAGGTGAAGGTTGAGAAGTAACCGGGGCTGCGGGCGCGAACTGCAAAAGCTTTTGACTTTTGGTGAAATATGTGCTATATATGTTAAGGCCTGTCGTGTTCATAGAGGCAGTTGAGTTTGGGCATGAAAAAAGACAACATACCGATTGAAGAAATCTACAAGCTCTTTTTTGAATACTCCAGCGACGCGCAGTATGTGCTTGACAGGGAGACAGGGCAGTTTGTCACGGTAAACGAGAGTTTTGAACGCCTTATCGGCTATACCAGGGAAGAACTTCTTGATATTGCTCCGTTGGACCTGGTTGTTCCCGCGTATCACGAGAGACTGAAGCTGCTCGACAACCCTGCCAAGCGCATAACATACGACCGCTACGAGATGGAGCTAATACAGCACAAAGGCCGGGGCAGGCACGTCGAGGCTACAGTACACAATGTCGAGCTGGGTGGCCGGAAGCTCCGGGTGGGTTCGCTCCGTGATATCGGCCGCAGAAAACGCCTGCAAAAGCAGCTTGAGCGCCAGATACAACTGCTCAAGAAGCGCAATATAGAGACTGCCAGGGCAAACATACGAATATTCCAGTTGACAGAGAAGATAAGAAACACCCCGCAGTTTGCGAGGGAGATTCTTGATGCAGACAGCGAAGAGGATATTCTGAAGCGCGCCACCGGGCTGCTTACTGACAGGCAGGGTCTTAACTACAAGGATGTTATTTTCTATATAAAGGAAGGCGATTACCTCGTCCCGCGCTCCTGGACAACCGAGGTCAAGAAAAAACGGGTTTCCATCCGGGATGACAGCAGGCTGGCAAAGATGCTCCGCGGGGACGTAAAAAACGTGCACACAAAACCCGGCGAAGAGCTTATACCAATGCGGGGCCGCAAGCGCCTCATCGGCGTCCTCCAGGTCTTCTTTGACGAGGATGAGCGCCTCTTGTTTGCGGACTCCGGTACGGTGAAGGCTGAGCAGCACAATATACTCACCACCCTCGCCGGCATTATGGCCCTTACCATAGTCAACCTCCGCCTTTTTAAGCAGGTGGAAAGGCAGTCAGTCGTTGACCAGCTCACGGGTGCGCACAACAGGCGCTTCTTTGACCGCAAGATAGTTCAGGAGATAGACCGGGTACAGCGCTACGGGCGCGACCTGTCGCTTATCTACCTTGACATGGACAACCTCAAGGATATAAACGACAAGCACGGCCACGACCAGGGCGACCTCGTTCTCAAGGAAATCGCCACGCTGATGTGCGATTCCTCCCGTCGAATAGACGTTGTTTGCAGATGGGGAGGGGACGAGTTCATCGTGATACTGCCTGAGACCGGGCTCCAGGAGGCAAAAGCAAAGGCTGAGAAACTGCGCTCGCTTATCGCCAGCTACCAGTTCACACGCATTGACAAGGGCTCCGGCCCCAGTGAGCCAATCAGGACCTCGGTTTCAGTGGGCGTGGCTGAACTTGACTCCGATGAGGCTGACCCGAACGTATTGTTCAAGAAGGCGGACAAGGCCCTTTACAGAGCAAAGCAGAACGGCAAAAACCGGGTCGAGGCCAGCAAAACATAGAAGAATCCCAGTGCCGGGGAGAAAAAATGGAACTGTTCGAAACTATCACCGGGCGCAGGAGCGTGCGCGATTACCTCGGCGCCGCCGTATCTGAGGACGACCTGAACAGGATACTTGAGGCCGGGCGGTGGGCCCCGTCCTGGGCCAACACACAGTGCGCCCGCTACGTTCTGGTGAAAGACCATGCCTGTAAAACACAGCTTGAGGAGACCCTCACACCGAAGAATCCGGCGCGTGATTCATTTGGCACCTGCCCGGTCATTATTGCAATTGTGGCAAGACTGAAAACCGCCGGCTGCAAGAAGGGGGTCGCACTTGACGAGAGGCAGTGGCACATGTACGACTGCGCGCTGGCCACGCAGAACATGTGTCTTGCCGCGCACGCGCTGGGTCTGGGAACAGTGATAGTGGGCGCTTTTGACTACAAGCAGGCGGGCGAAATACTTAACGTCCCGGCTGATTACCAGGTCGTTGCGCTGCTGCCTCTGGGTTATCCTAAAACGACGCCAAATGCTCCATCGCGCAAAGACCTTTCCGAGCTCGTCTGCGACGAGTCCTTCGGCAATTAAGTTTGTACGCCGCAGTTTGCATCTGGAGGCGCTTCGAATGCCTAAGCTAAGCGACGGGGAATTCGCCAAGGCTGTTCTTGATGCAGGGCTCCTCACGCCCGAGATGGTGAAGGAATGCGAAATCATCCAGAAGCGTGTTGCCGAGATGGGCCTTCTCCATAAAGACCTCAGGGAAATCATGGTGGAAAAGGGCTATGTTGCAGAAGAGGTTGCCCGCAAAATAGCCCGGGGCGAGCAGGCGCAGGAAGCCAAGAAGAAGGAAAAGGTTGTCCGCATCGGCGGGTATGAGGTAATTACCCGCCTGGGCAAGGGACAGATGGGCAGCGTCTACAAGGCGCGCCAGGTCTCTCTTGACAGGCTGGTGGCGCTCAAGGTCCTGCCATCAAGGCTCGCCAGCGACAAGCGCTACCGCGACCGGTTCCTGCGCGAGGCAAAGGCGGCAGGCAAGCTCAACCACCCCAACATCGTCACCGCCGTTGACTTCGGCGAGTCCGGCGGCCTCTACTTCTACGCCATGGACTACGTTGACGGCGCGGACGCGCGCTCCATACTTGAGGAAGAGGGCAAGCTGGGTGAGGATGAAGCGCTTGCTATCACCCTGCAGATTGCCAAAGCTCTTGAGCACGCGCACAAGAACAACATAATTCACCGCGACATAAAGCCTGCAAACATCATAGTTGACTCGGAGGGCAGGGCGAGGCTTTGCGACCTCGGGCTTGCCCGGGAGGTGGGTGAGGGCCATGCCCTGACACAGGCGGGAGTCGTGCTCGGCACTCCTTACTACGTCTCGCCGGAGCAGGCGGAGGGCCGCAGAGACCTTGACACCCGAAGCGACATCTACTCGCTGGGCATAACCCTGTTCCACATGGTTACGGGACAGGTCCCGTTCAAGGGCTCAAGCGGGCCGGATATCATGATTAAGCACGTTACCGAAAAGCTCCCCGACCCCCGCGACTTTAATACAAGGCTGTCTAACGGGACTGTCCAGTTGATAAAAAAGATGACGGCCAAGGACCGCGAAAAGCGCTACCAGGCACCGGGCGGGCTTATTAAGGATATCGAGCGCGTCATCGCGGGCGAGCGGCCCGCCGCCGCCGGCCCGGTCATCAGGGCGAGGCAGTCACGCAGACCCGGCGCCCTGTACGAGCAGGCTGCTGCAAAAGCTGGCGCAGGCAAGAAGATGGTTCCTCTTATTGTCATAGGCGTGGTGGTACTGCTGCTTGTTGTAGCTGTGGCAACCATTCCCAGGAAGACCTGGCGGCCCGGCGGCTCAACAGAACAGCCGGCTGACGACACCGGCGGTACAACGGGTCGCCCGGTGGACGACATGCAGCCGAGCCCGCTGCCAGAGCCTGATGACGAGGTGCTCCGGGACAGGCTCTCAAGCGATAAACGCGAGCTTATAAATATTATGGAATGGGCCCGGTCACACCGGAGCGATGTCGCCGCAATCGCCGCCAAGTACAGGGACTTCGTGGAGAACGCAACTGATGAAGAATCTGTCCGGACGGCTAAACAGGCGCTCGAGGGAATTGCCACCCGGGAGTTCATGTCCCTGCAGGGAAGATTTAATTCTCTCTTCGCAACAGGCAAGGTAAAAGAAGCGCTGAAAGAGGCATTGGCCTATGTCAAGCTTTTCGGAAAGACAAGGTCGGCACAAAAAGCGACACCGCTTGTGAACAAGGCGAAGAAAGAAATCGAAAGGCTGCTTAACAAGGAAGTTTCAAAGGCAAAGAGCCTTGCACAGCAGGGAAAGTTTTCCGAAGCACTGGAGGTAATCACCGCAGCCTCGGCTCTTGCTACAAAGGAGCTTAAGGGGAAGCTCTCCGCCGCAAAGGCGCAGGTGGAGAAGATGCGCCGGGAACAGCTAACCGCGAGGCGCGCCGAGGCCGACGCCACCCGTGGCAAGTTTGATGAGGACCTGGCCGCAAGTATTAGAAGCCTGGATTTGAACACGGCCGTCTCCCTTATCGAAGAGCGCATACAGGTCGAGACTGAGCCATCCCGGATAGAATCGCTCAGGAGCAAGGCTACCGACATCAGGGAGGCCGGGGAAGCGCTTAACCTTGTCGTGGCGAACCTGAAGAACCTCAAAAATATGAAGCGAACCTTCAGCTTGAAGAAGGAAGGTGATGTAACAGGCATAATTGAAAAGGTGGATAATCGCAGCTTTGTCCTTGTCCTTGACACAGACGGTAGTGCCCGCGGGATAAATCTTACGCAGCTTTCTTCAAGCGAGTTTGTCCGCCTTGCGGAACTGAACATAGGGCATCAGGAAGGGAAGACACGTTACCAGTTGGGGCTTTTGTTGTTGTTTGTGCTTGAAGACCCGAAGGGTGCAAAACACCAGTTTGCAAAGGCGCGCAAGCTCGGTATAGACACGTCCCGCTTCGGGGTTGAAGAAAAGATTGCCGACTCCCATCTCGAAGAACTGATTGCAGCCGCTGAGAAAGACGAAAAACGTAAAAAATTCGTAGAGGCTGCACTGGCCTACTACAATGTTCTGGTGGAAATGGGCGATAAGGAAGCTTACGCCGACAGGAAGAAAGAAATACAGCAGAAAATTGATTACTGCATGCGGGAGTCCGGCCTGGAGAAGCTTTTCAAAGGTAAAGTTTCAATCGAAAACGGCAGGTTCAGCGTGTTTTACGATTTTTCCGAGCAGGTCCAACTGGAAGACTTCGAGCCTTGCGTGTGGGACAAGAAAGAGGACCTGCCCCACGAATGGTTTGTCGAAAAGGAAGCAATCCTCGGCAAGGGGATGGAAAGCCTGCTGTGGAAAGGCATCTTCTCCGGAGATGTTACGTATGAGGTGGATGTTACCCCGGTCAGCCCGAGCCAGCCAAGCTTCTTGCTGCGGGTTTGCGATGATGGAAAAGGCAGGAAAGGCAAGAACTACACCTTCTTATTTGGCTACAAGATAACCGAGGGCAAAAAGCCAAAGCAAACCAGCTACCGCGGAAACGTGTTATTCAAGTGGCGCAAAAGAATCAAGCGTCTTTATAAAGGAAGAACTCCGAGAATAGTCGCCCGCAGGACGTTCAAGATAAAAATAGAACGCGCCGACCGGGCCTTGCGCGCCACCGTTGACGGTAATGTCATTATGAAGGTGACGGATAAAGACCTCAAGCGGGGCGGCATTTCTTTTGGAATCACAAACTCCACTGTCAGGTTTGATAACTTCCGGGTTACCGGTGATTTCGATATGTCCTGGTTAGACCGGGAGCTGAAAAAGATAAAGTAGCCTTACAATCCTTCTCGTGATGCTTGTGCGGGATTACCTTTTCGCATCCCTCATTGGCAATTTATTGCAAGAAATTTCTCTTTGGCGCAAAATTGTGGGCTAAAATCTGGATGGCGTTAATGCCCTATGTGGCAACGACTTGCGGCAAAGCGGTTGCCAACAGGGCAATTTTTTTGGAAAAATTTCTTGTTAGTACTTGACAAAATCGCAATTATCCGCTATTCTTCAGTTGGTTGAAGAAGAAAGGTTGTCTGTTGAAGCAAGCGTGTAAAAACTGTAGTGACTTTTCCCGGTAAGGCCGGGTAAGGCCGGAAAGGAGTGGACATGGCAGAAGAACATGATGACTATGACGAGTACGATGAGTACGACGAGGAGTTCGAAGAGGAGTTCGAAGATTACCACCCTTCTGAGACACCCTGGTGGATGCAGAAGGCAGTGCCTGTACTTATCTCTTCCGCCGTGCACATGCTTCTGCTCTGGATAGCTGCGTATATCGTCTTTACGACCGTTGTCAAGAAAAAGGAAGTGGCGGAGATTGTCACCAAGAACGAGTTCGCAGAGCAGGAGTTTGACGAAACACTTAAACGCGCAATGTTCAAAACGCCGCGTATCGAGGCGGAGAAGATGGTGGAGAAACCCATCATCCTGCTTGAGGAGGAAGTCGAAATCACCAAGGACATCCCTCGCGGCACATCGTTTGACAACCTGTCAAACAAAAACCTTGATTCCACCAGCTGCGTGGATGCCTATGGTATCGGCGGCGGACGCGCGGGCGCATACGGCCAGCGCTGGGGTAAAGGTTCGCTTGCAAATGAAGGCGGCTCTCCCGGCACCGAGTCCGCGGTTATGGCAGCTCTGCGCTGGCTCCACTTCCACCAGGACAGAAACGGGCAGTGGGACCAGGACGGCTTTGACAAAAACTGTGATTCCCGCAGAGGCCCCTCATGTGACGGAAAAGGAACCTCTCAGTACGATGTCGCGGTCAGCGGTACTGCACTGCTGGCATACCTCGGCCACGGCCACACCCACCGCGTCGGCCTTTTCAAAAAGACTGTTAAACGCGGCCTGGAGTGGCTCAGGGGTCAGCAGCAGGCTGACGGCTCGCTCGGCCCCCGCCTTGCAGAGTCGTGGATATACAACCACGCCCTCGGTTCTATGGCTCTCTGCGAGGCCTACGCCGTCACCCGTGACTACCGTTACAAAGACCCGGCGCAAAAGGCGGTTGACTATATCCGCACCACCCAGAACAAAGGCCTTGGCTGGAAGTACGAAGCCGGAAGCGGCCTTAACGACACATCTGTCACGGGGTGGATGGTCCTGGCGCTCAAGGCGGCCAAGACCGCGGGTCTTACGGTTGACCAGTCAATGTTTGACGGTGCTATCAACTGGTTTGACCGCGTGACCAACCCCGCAGGCAAGACTGGTTACATGAGGCCCGGTGACGACGGCTCCGTCATCCGCGGCGTCAACGAGAAATGGGAAAAGCTCCCGACAATGACCGCCGTCGGCGTTATCTGCCGTATTTTCTGCGGCCAGTCCCGGCGTGACCCCAAAATTCTCAAGGGCGTGGAAATCCTTATGTCCAACCTGCCCGACTGGAACAAGCCAAAAAACAACAAGGTTGACATGTACTACTGGTACTACGCGACCTACGCCATGTTCCAGTACGGCGGCAAGAAGTGGCAAACGTGGAACGTCGCCATGAAGAAATCGCTCCTCGATACCCAGCGCGTCGGCGGTTGCCCCGACGGCTCATGGGACCCTGTCGGAAAGTGGGGCATGGTCGGCGGCCGCGTATACACGACCGCAATCAACGCCCTTACGCTTGAAATCTACTACAGGTACGCAAGAGCCCACCCGAAAAAGCACACGACGCGTTATGACTGGCAGAAAAAAGGCAAGAAGAAGAAAAAATAGAAAGTAGCTCTTGTACGAGAGAGGCGAATGGTTTTGTCCCGCCGCCATTCGCCTCTTCTTTCTTTTAGCATCTACGCCTTAACCCCGGTTTTGCCACAGTGCCCGGGTAGTATTGCGCCTGTACCCCACAATCCGGCAATTTATTGCCAGAACAGCCTCTGCTTCGCACTAAAATGCTTGCCATTTGCCCGCAAATAGCACTCTTGACAACGTTAGTTGCCGTATATGCAACTTTATTGAGATTTATCTTATTTTTTACTTGCCAAAAACGCAATCACGCGGTATACTGTAGTAGGTCAAGTAAAGAGGTCGGTTGGACAAAGTAATACCGGAGGGAGTTGGAATTATGCTCCAAAACACCGGAAAGGAGGGCAGGATGGCAGCGGACCAATATCAAAGGTGTGACGAGTACGAGGAGTACGGGGATTACCCGGAAGAGTATTATGAAGTGTATCGGCCTTCTGAGGCACCCTGGTGGATGCGCAAGGCGATGCCTGTGCTTGTCTCTGCAGCGGTGCACCTAACGTTGTTCTGGATGGCGGCCTTTATCGTGTTCTCGACCGTGGTGAAGAAAAAGGCACCGCCGACCATTGTCATCAGCGAGGAAGCAACCATACCGCAGGAGTTCGACGAAACCGCAGACCTCGCCATGTTCAGAAGAGAGCGTATTGAGGCGGACAAGATTGTGGAAATGCCCATCGTCGAGCTTGAGGAGGAGTACGAGGTAACAAAGGATATACCAAAAGGCATCTCATTCGACTGCCTGGCAAACAAAAACCTCGGCTCCACAAGTGTCTCCGACGCCTACGGCGTAGGCGGCGGACGCGCAGGCCCTTACGGACAGCGCTGGGGCAAAGGCAGGCTTGCAATTTACGGCGGGTCGCTCAAGAGCGAAGAGTCCGTCATGGCAGCTCTCCGCTGGCTCCACTTCCATCAGGATAGGAACGGGCAGTGGGACCAGGACGGCTTTGACAAAAACTGCGACCACAGCAAAGGCCCTGCGTGTGACGGCAAGGGAACCTCTCAGTACGATGTTGCGGTCAGCGGCCTCGCGCTCCTGGCCTTCCTCGGCAACGGCCACACTCACCGCGTCGGCCTCTTCAAGAAGACTGTTAAGCGCGGCCTCGACTGGCTCGTCAGCCAGCAGGAGAGCGACGGCTCGCTCGGCTCGCATCTCTCCGAGTCGTGGTTCTATAACCACGCAATCAGCGCTATGGCCCTATGCGAGGCATTCGCAACTACGCGCGACTACAGGCTCAAGAAACCTGCCCAGAAAGCTATTGACTACATCCGCACCGCTCAGAACGCAGGCCTCGGCTGGAAGTACGAGCCGAAAAGCGGCCTCAACGATACATCCGTGACAGGCTGGGTGATTCTCGCGCTCAAAGCAGCCAAAACTGCAGGCCTCGCAGTCGAGCAGTCAATGTTCGATGGCGCCATTAACTGGTTTGACCGCGTGACCAACCCCGCGGGCAAGACCGGCTACATGCGGCCCGGGGATAACGGCTCCGTCATCCAGGGCGTCAACGAGAAGTATGCAAAGCTCCCGACAATGACCGCGGTGGCCCTCATCTGCCGCATCTTCTGCGGGCAGTCGCGCCGCGACCCCAAGATTGTCAAGGGTGTCAACATACTTATGAAAAACCTGCCCGAATTCGACAAGCCGGGCCACAACAAGGTTGATATGTACTACTGGTACTACGCTACCTACGCCGTCTTCCAGTACGGCGGCAGCAAGTGGCATGAGTGGAACAAGGCCATGAAAAATACGCTTATAGACTCGCAGCGGCGCACAGGCTGCGCACACGGCTCCTGGGACCCTGCCGGAAAGTGGGGCATGGTCGGCGGCCGCGTCTACGCCACCGCAATCAACGCCCTTACGCTCGAGATTTACTATCGCTACGTTAGGGCACACCAGGAGGAACTGTTGACCATTAAAAAGTAGCTGAAGGAGTCTTACGTAACAGAGAGGCGAACGGTTTGTCCCGCCGACATTCGCCTCTCTTTGTTTTGCCGGCCACAGTCAACCGCCTCGATAAAGTAGGAATTTTCCTGAAATTCTTCCACAGATGCGAATCATTTTGCGTATCATAAACGTCAGACTGTAACAGGAAGGCAAAACACATCCTGTGAAAGGAGAGAACAGTGAACTGGCGCAGCTTGCTCCTGCTTTCCATAGCCGCAGTCCTGACCGTTTCATTCTGCCTCGAACAATGCACCGGCCAGGACAAAAAACCGCCAAAAGAACCAGAGCCCGAAGGGCCTGAAAGAAATCTCCCCAACTGGCAGGACATCAGCGGGTATGTGCCTGATGAAAGTGTCAAAAAACCCACCGTCTTCGATTACTTCCCGGGGACGGCGGTAGACAAGATGTCAACCCCCTTCATCATATACTTCTACAAGCCCAACAAAGGCAAGGAAGATAAAACCGCCCTGGCCTGCGCGGAGTTCGAGAAGAAAATGGCGGCCGCGGAAAAGTTCGACGAGGCGACTGACGAGTTCGGCTGCTACAGGTGCAATGCCAAAGACCTGGACGCAAAGGTTATAAAGAAGTTCAAGGTAAAAGTACCCTCCCTGCTCGTCTTTATCGCCACCGGCAAAAAAGTCTATACCCTTACCAAGTTCCCCAATAGCGACAAGAGCCTTGCAAAGAAGCTCAAGAAAATAAAGAAAACCTCCGACAAAGCTGTCGAAGCTGCCGAAAAGAAAAACGGGAAATAAATACCAGGCCCCGTGCTTCACTTGCGGGGGTAATGTCCAACCGCGTTGCGCCCCGTCGCCATAGCTTTGGAGCATCGGTGACCTGCAGCGCGGACATGTTCCGGAAACAAGCCGGGGGTTTTACACCCCCGGAACGAAGCCCCGTGCTTCAGCGCGGGGGTGTTTATCCTCGCCGCCTGCAACGCGGAATAAAAAAATCCCAATCCAAACCCGTGCCGTTCACGGCGGGGGTGATTCTACAGACCCCCGGCATGAATGCCGGGGCTTCCTGGCAAACCTCGGTGCAACCGAAACTCCTTGCCCACACCACCGCCAACGTCTATAATTATAGGATGAAGAAGCCAATAGCCATCAGCCAAAAGCCAATAGGAACCGGATTCCGGCTATTGCCTGTTGCCTGTTTTATGTGGGCACAACTTAATGCGTACTGTGTCTCCGGATTTGTAATGACTTCACAACTGCCGGAGCAACTCTGGGCGCCGACATAGCATTGGCCCGCGTGATGCGACGCGGAGTGACCAGGCGCTCACAAGTATCGAGAAATCGAGAATATAATCTTTACTATGATCATGCCCGATGGATAATCGAAAAGGAGTTATTACCTTAGTAGCGAAGTAGTAGATAAATGGAAGTAACCAAATGTAGCCGCTCCCTAAGAAGTAACAGCAAGTGAGCTTCAAATGTCTGAAGAGGATTCTCGTCTAAGTGAGTCATACACTTCACCACTGAGAACCATTCGTGATAAGGTGGCGCAAGACTGGCCTCAGAGGGATCCTGCTTTTATGGGAGTAGGTGCCATAGTAGGCGGGATGTTACTTTTGTCACTCGCCTTTATCGCGAAGGCGCCTGTCTTCTTGGTTGTCTTTGGCGCAGCTTCGATTACCATGGGACTGGTGCACCTCTTTTTGAAACCCAAGACACTGCCCGCGGATACGCCAAGAGTCATTGAGATAAATGAGGCGAAATTGTCGGCTTGGACTTTCGGGGGAGAGAAGATAGATATTGGCTGGGAAGATGTGTCCAAGGTTAATATTGGTAAAGAAGGGGTTAAAGTAATCTCACCTGACAGATACCTCACGATAAGTAAGAAGTTCCCGCGTTTTGGCATAATTCGCGAGGTAATTCGCAAGGCCTGTAAACAAAAGGGTATTGAGAGTGTGGAAAACTCAAAGGAGAGTTGAATTGGCTTTGAGACATTTTCACGTCATTGGCATGCAGGATGTTACGTAGTTCCACTACCCGCCGATCCACCCTAACTTCAAGCTCTTCAACAACGGTTTCGCACTCTCCCGGCGCGGATTGGATTTGAACCGGCGGCGCGCTCATATTTTAGCCAGCGGGCCTGCCCGCCGATTCTACAAGAAAATCCCACCTTTCCCGGAATATTCCGGCCCACCCAAGTGTTGTATATTCTGAGGCAATAGCCAGCAGCGGCGAAGCCGCATTTTTAGCCGCGCTGCTCGCAGCGCGTAATAAAGAATCTAACCACAGATTAATGCAGATAAACACTGTAGAAAAGTAAACATTCTGAAAGAAACGGAGACGGCAACTTGTTACATGATACCAACTTGCGCCAGAAAACCCGTATTGTGTCCCCGGGTTTTTTATGGTTGTCCCCATGCCTCAGGGCCACTGCGTGAGTTCCCGTCAACAATGCAGGCTGCAGCCGATGGACTATTGAATACCC
>CAYWBA010000012.1:0-14117 GCA_964455955.1 uncultured Planctomycetota bacterium
CGCACAAGCCAGTCGAGCCCCCGCTTCACAGTTTTCTTGAACAGGCCGACGCGATGTGTGTGGCCGTGACCGAGGAACGCGAGCAGAGCCAGGCCGGTCACGGCTACGTCGTACTGTCCAAAGCCTCTTCCGTCGCAGACCCTACCCTTGCGGCGGTCACAGTTCTTGTCGAACCCATCGCAGTCCCATTTCCCGTCAGGGTCCTGATGGAAATGCAGCCAGCGCAGAGAGGCTGTGACAGCAGACTCCGTCCCCGGCGAGCCCCCCTCACGGGCCAGTGAGCCTTTACCCCATCGCTGACCGTAGGCGCCGGCGCGCCCACCGCCGATGCCGTAAGCATCGATACAGCTTGTGGAGTCAAGGTTCTTGTTGGCGAGGCGATCCATTGCAGAGATGTCCTTGCGTGCCTTTTCTTCCCTGGCAATCTGCTCGCGGACTCTCTTCTGAGCCTTTTGGAGGAACTCGCCGGCTTGACCCGCCTGCTCGGCCTGGGGAACAACAAAGCCCGCCTCCTTCTTGGCACGCTGCTTGGCCGCCTGCTGTGCAAGCTTGGCTTTCTCCTCCTGAACGCGGCGGATGTTGCCTGCAAGCTCAATCTGGGCCTGCTTTAGTTTATCAACGTTCTCGTGGTACTGCTCCATGAATTTCCCTGTCATGAGCTCAGTCTGGCCGGCGAGTTTCTCCTGACCCTGCTCGGCGCGCCTAAGCTGTTCCTGCATCAGTTCGTTGAACTGATCGAGATTGCCGGCGATCAACTCGCGCTGCTCGATACTGGCTGTTTTGTCAAGCTCCCGAACAAGCCGCTGCGCTTCCTGCGCATACGACGTGACCTTCTCCACCTCGCGAACCGATTCGATGACTTCTTCCATATTGCCGCGGGAGGCGTACTCGAACTCGCCAGGTGCGAACACTGTCCAGAAAGTCTGCCCGACATTAATGCCAAGTGGTTTGGCTGGTTTGAGGGAGACAGTACTGCCGAATCCCGGCTTCGAATCCAGCTTGAGACTGTAGAATACCTTGACGGAGTAGGACAGCTCGCCCTTGCCGCGCTTCAGGAGCGGCAAGAATATGATTCCGTCCGCGCCACCGGGTGGAAGCGCAGGTTTGACAAGTTTTTCGTCAACTTCCGCCGACCAGAGCTGTGCGCCTCGGGGTAGTTGAACCTGAAGATACTGTTTGGTCCTGTTCTGGATTCGATAAGACACCTCGTTGAACGTGTGGCCTTCGCGGTTGATAACGGTTGTTATCTCAGCGATGTCAACAATCGCCTCGATGTACTTTTCCTCTTTGAGCCTTTCTATGGAGAAAGAGTAGCTGTAGTCCTTCCCAGGGTCTCGGACCTTGTAACCCCCGAGGAAGATTGCGCGCTTGAGCTGCAGTGCCCCGAGCAGAGGGATCTGCTCCCGGCTGGCCGTGTCGAGGTTTTTCTTCTCAAGCTCGGTTACTTTCAGGCCTGAGCGGTTCTGCACCATCACATACGTCCTGCCGCTTTCCACGCCCTCAATGCTTATCCAGGGGATAGTAAAAGCTTTCCCATCGCGCGCGATCTCTTCCCAGTTTACAGCAAGGTAATAGGAGTCCGTGAGTTCCCTCTGGAGCTCGATTGTCCAGATGGCACGGGCGTCCTTTCCCTCGCCTTGCTTCTTGAGGATTCTCTGTCGCTCGAACGGAACTGTCAGGATAGCCTTTTCCGAGAGACTGTAGGGCATTGAAAACGAGAATCGCCGACATGGCGTGGACTTGATTTCGTACTTGATGATGGTCGTAAACGACACGACTTCGTCCTTGACAAGGGCGGAGGTGACACAGCGCGCGTTCAGGGATGGCTTGGGCCTCTCAATACCAATGGTACCGGAGTAGTCTGTTCGCTTCCACGCGAAGGCGAGCTGCTTTGTGCCTTGCGGCAGCGCAGCGTTGCCTGGGTACGGCACGGTTCTGACATCCACCGGGATCAGGTTCCTCGTTGTCTTGGTAGTGAGTGCTATTCCTTCTGTGGAGGAGACTACTATGAAGCCTTCCGCGAACCTGGAGGCAGGCACTGTTACTTGGGGAAGGCCCAGTTCGGTGATATTGTCTGGAGCTATACGTGAACCGGTGACTGTCACGGAAGTTGACCCTTGAAAGCCCTTAGACAGATGTATAGTAATCAGCTTCTGCTGACCATCTTTCTTCATCAGCTTGGAAGACATTTGGGGACAATTCACTTCCTCTATCTCAAAGTTGCCGGGGACGCGCAACGACACATCAAAGACAGGAGCCTGGGCAACTTTGAGCTGCACGACAGCCTTGAAGAGGAGCTTGTCTCTCGTAACGGCAAGCTGAGAGTATACGTTCGCACGCAGGTCCGGCCTTTTTTCAACTGTTGTCAGACTCATCTCTATCGGACGTGTCGAGTACTCGTAGGCCGCGTACAGCTCGTAGTGGTCGCGGGTCTTTGCCGAAGAAGAGACCTGGAACAGGTTCTTGATATGGGTTATGTCCGCCCTGAGGGTGTTCGAAAGGAATACAGACACGCGCCCAGTCTCCTTGCGCGCGCCGACGGTTCCAAGGAACGACAGATTGGCCCTGCCCACTTTCTGCTTCAGTACATGCGCGCCATTCAAGGTGAGACTTAGTTGCCCTTTTACATGCTCATACAGAAAAACCTCCAGTATGTTTGCGCCCTCACCCTTACGCAGAATTCGCCATGCCATGATTTCCTTCGGCGAGACAACCTGGTACACCTCGAAGTCATCCGGCACTCTGAAGGAAAAGGAATCCTTCCGGTCGCCGGAGACTGTAAGGCGCACATCGCAGCGGGCAAGGACAAGGCTTTCGGAAATCCAGTAGTAGTGCGAGAGCCGCGCGTCAGTCGCCTGGAGCGCGCCTGTGACGCGTGAAGATGGCGGACCATATGATATGGAGACGACACTCGCGGCGCCGAGAGCTGCCCTGACCTGCTTGCCATCTTCGGTTTCCTTCACCTCCTGCCCCCCGATCGCGCTTCTCACGACAACGTCGGTGTCTGCCCTCTTTGTCTTCACAATCAGCAGCGCACAGGGAATTGGCCGCACCGGGAACTCGACGGAGCCTTTCACCTTCTTCGGGTCAAGCGGCAGGCGGAACCTGGCTCTGAACTCGTGCTGACCAGGCTCGGGAACAGCCGAGTCTTCCCCCAGAACCAGAGGCTTGTGTCCTCGCCCGGGACTTCTATCCTCCGCATGTTTCCGCTGAATCCGGTGTATTTGAATTCGCCCGGCACGTAGAGCCGCATGGTGAGACGCGAAAGGGGGACATCGTCCAGTGGAACTGGTACGACCGTTTCGAGAGTCCCGCAGCACGGCATTTCGCCGCTGCCGAGGGTCATCTTGTAGGCGATTTCCACATAGAAGGATGTCTGGCTCGGCGCGGCCTCGGACAGGTTTATCATAACGTGCCTCGGAGTCTCACCGCGTGAGCGCTTCGCCTCCTTGCGGTTGATGTAGAGGGCGAGAACTTCGCTGCCCTCGGGCATCAGGAACGTCAGGAACTGCCTCGCCTTGCTCTGCACCAGGCATATCATCTTGCTCGTAGCTACGAGTTCCTTCGACACTTCCGTCTCAACGTGCATGTGCGTCACAATAGCGCTGAGGACCTTCTCGAACTCCTGCTTCAGCACGGAGAGCTTCAGCGAATATGGATGCGAGACGTACTTGTATGACTCGTACGGCGATATGCCCATCAGCGGCTCCGGGAGCTCTTTCACATCAATCAGCTCCAGGCCGGTGGTCTCCTTCACGCTGACAATGAGAGTTTCCTTTTTCGTCAAGGCGAAGTAGCCGTTTTCTTCGAATATGTCCAGAACCGTGGTTTCGGGAATCATGACATCTGTAGGCTTCTGTGTCGATGATGCGATCTTCATGTCGTACGAGACCCTCAGCACGTACTCGCCGAGTGCCTCGCCCTGAAGCTGTACTTCCCACGTTGTCACGTTCCCTTCCGTTGTGAACTTCTTCTCTTTGACGCCCGGGCCGTGGATATGAGCCGCCTCGCCGACCTTATCACTGATGGAGAATCTGAACGTCCTGATGCCCGCGTAGTAGATTGTGTATCTTATGGCGGTCTGTACCTTGACGAGTTCTTCTTCTATCGACAAGTGCGTTTCCACAGTGGCAAGAACCTTGGGCCTGCGTTTCTCTACACTGAATCTGGTGGAAACAGGGTGGCGGTAGAACTGGTAGGCAAGCTGCAGCGGCGAGTCCTGCTCAGGCTTCAGGTCGGCGACTTTGAGAGCGAACTCATCAACATCAACGGGCGTCAGGCCGGCGCTCCTCTCGGTGATAACCTTCAGTTCGCTCTTGACGCCTACGCCTATGAATCCCGACTCCACCGAGGCATCCAGCCCACGGGTGAACGGGAGTGTGACGGGTTCCTCAGCCGTCTTGCGCGCAAGCTGGAGCAGCAGCGGCATCGTGAATGAGCCGATAAGCCTCGTCTTGAAATCAACTTCCAAAATCTGTGACTTGTCGCCCTCCTTGACCCTGTAATCCTTCATAAACGTCGGGTCGCCCGCCTTCAGCACAACGTAGCCCTTCGGCAGCTCTATCCTCGTGGAAAAAATCCCGCGCTTTTCCACCGTGTACCTGAGCTGGCAGGAAAGAGTAACGAACTCCGGCGTTATAGTGACCAGGGAGTCGTTGCGAAGAGTGATCTTGGGTTTCACTTCAGAGAGTCTGACAGAGAGCTTGTACGGGTGGCGCAGGTACTTGAACGCGAGCTCGATTCCACCCGTTTTCGCGCCCGGGGGCAGGTCGGCCTCGTCAACCTGACTCACATTCTTCACCTCTCCGGCCTCTATTCGCAGCCCTTCATCCGCGCTCAGGCCGAAGAACCCACTCTCCCTTGTGGCGCCGGCGACCTCGAGCATAGGTACGTCGAATGTTCCCTCAGGCTTCTGAATCTCCTTCTCGATACGCAGGTTCAACGTATAAGACTTCTTCGCCTCCGTGAAGAGATCCACGCGCAGAACACGCTCGTCCCCTTCTATCTGCCAGTCCTTTATGTCTGTGCCGTCCACCGATAGCAGCCTCCACCCTGAGGGCAGCCTCACTTTCAACTGGTTCAGGTTCTGGAGAATCTCGTAGTCTATCTGCGCCTGGGCCGTTATGAGTCTCTCGTGGAACGACACCCGCGTCGAGACCGTGGAGAAAAACAGCCCCGCCAGCGGTGCTGCGACCTTTGGCTTGGGCTTGTAGATTATGGTGATATTGTCCGTGCTGCCCACGAACGCGAGCACCTGCGTCTTCTGCCCGTCGGGTGTCACCGTTTTGGTGGCGAGAAGCTTGGGCTCAATCTCGACCTCCATGTCGGGTTCGGGGATGGTGACCCGAAACCGCGATACCGGCGTCCGGGGAACGCCGAAGCTCACAATTCTTTTGCCCGGCTTCTTCTCCACCTTTGCCGCCAGTTTCATCTCGAGCGTGTGCGCGCCCTTCTCCTTGAGTATGAGCAGATAGTCGCTCTGACGTGCCTTGAGAAGTGCCTTGCCGCCATCAAGCTTCACTTCCTCCAGTGCCACACCGGAGATGGCAAGAGGCAGCTCAATCCAGCCTTCTTTCAACACATCTATGGAAAAGGCCGACTTGATGGTGGCGACTTTGTCATTGACGGTACACTCATAGGACGCGGCTGTGATAAGCGCGGGAACGGACGGTGTGGTTCTCAGTTCTTCCACTCTCTTCGCCTTGTTCCAGAGCTCGATAAACTCCTCGTAAGGCATGAACACGCCGCGGCCAGTCTTCTCGAAGACCTTTTCCAGGTCCTTGTACGGGATGTATATAGTGTGCTCCGTCTCGGGCTTCCTGTTTCCCTCAATCCCCTTCTCCTGCGCGAAGGCGGCCTGGACCGCCAGCAGTGCAAACAGGAACGCGAAAAGACATAATCTCCTCATCCTTGTCTCCTTTCTGGAAACATGAGTTTGCGTTCTCGCTAATGCAGACAACAGGTAGAAACAAAATCGCATACAGCTCTCCACACCTGTTCTATCACCATATTATACACCAAACCGTCCTGTCGCGGCAAACATCACCATGGTCAAACCAACCGGCATTTTGATGTCCATATAGTTGGAAGTTGCATTTGTCATTTAAGATGCCCCTCTTACCTGCCAATAAGATTTCCAAAAAAAATTCGCGCCGCACGCGGCAGCGTGTATAATAGTTAGTGGCAACTCTCAACTCTTTTACGCAGGTGTCGGCCGTGGCTGAAAAGAAAGAGGCTCTGCCGGATTACAAGACCAAGCGCTCCCTGCTCTACGTGGATGACGCAACTGACTACTCCTATTACGGCAACCTGTACCTGGACGAGAAAAGGTACAGTGATGCGCTCGACTTCTTCGAAAGAGGCGCAGACGAGGAAGGTCTTCAACAAATCAAGAAAATCGCACTCAAGGAAGGCGATTTCTACCTTGCCGCGCGGCTCGCCAAGATTGATTCGGAGATGTTCGGCGAATCCGACTGGGAAAATCTCGCGCGCCAGGCTGAGGCGCTGGGCAAATCCACCTTTGCAAAATGGGCAAGGGAAAAACTGCCCGGACACGAACCGGAAGAAGAATCCAGCGAAGAACCAGAGGAAGAATAAGGCTTGAGACATGAGGCTTGAAGCGTGAGGAATGAAGTTTGTTTCCTTATTGTACCGGAAGCACCACGCTGGAAAGCGTGGTGGAAGAAACACGGAGAATAATTCACCACAGAGGCACGGAGTGCACAGAGAAGAAAAACTCCGGAACAAAAAGAATTTTCTTGGTTCTCCGGTCTCCGTGTTCTTTGTGTCTCCGCGGTGAAAAATGCGTGTGGTGTGGTGAAAGGAGCCGAGGCTAATGCCGTTTTACACTTACGAACACACTGGCAAGCCCTGCCTTAGGGGCAAGAAGTTCACGATAAAGCAGTCCATAAAGGATGAGCCGCTGAAGAAATGCCCCGAATGCGGTCGCAAGGTCCGGCGCCTGATTTCGCGCGTCAACGTGGTTGTCGGCAAGTCCAACCGCGAGCTGAAAAACCTCGGCTTCACAAAGCTCAAACGCCGCGATAAAGGCGTCTATGAAGATGTAACCGGCACCGACGTCGGCAAACAAATCCTCGACGCAAACGAACCGTAGCTTCAGGCGCGTGAAACTATTTTGCTTATCCTGTTATCTCGAAGAAGAAGCTACACTGACCGCACACTAACCGTCATTATTCGGCCGTTGAGAAACTTATCTGCAACATCTTTGTCAGATTCAAAAAATAGAATAAAGTTTCTCAAAGTTCTGCCGATGATGGAGATGGCAAGTTGCATCACAACCCACCTACTTACCACAACTGTGAGGTGTACTATGTACAACGCTCCTGCCCAAAGTGTGTTTGCAAAGTCCTTCATTATCGCCGCAATTGCAGTTCTCCTGCCTTTGCTTCACGCGGGGGAAGCTTACTCGCAAGAAGGGGTACAGACTCCCAAAAAGACTCAACTCACACCAAGGCAGAAAGAAATTCTCAGAGGTATTGCTGAATATGCGCCCTGGGACTGCCCCGACAGGTGGCTTTACGAGCTTGGTGCTGTCCGACAACGTAACGCTGTGGTGAAGGAACGAATGCTCACTACCAAATCTTGGATGCATTTCCTCGCCTTTGCCTCGCTGTTGGAGTGGAATAGGAAAGAGGCGCAGTCAACCTTTGACTACTTCCTGAGCAACCTGCCCAAACTGGAGTCAGGCAAGGTACGGCAGAATGTGATATTCCTCATCGCCTTTACTGCACCAAATTCAAAAGAGAAACTCAGGAAAATCTTCGAGCCGAAAAACAAGAAAATCACAGATGAGGACAAGACCGACGCGGGGTGCGCACTTGCAATGCTCGGAGATGAAAAGGCGGGCGCTTGGTTTGAAAAGGAGTTCAAAGGCTCGGAGTGCATGATGGGTAGGCCGGTCTTTGACTTCAAAGACTACGTAAGGGAGGAAGACAGCGAGTGCCGCGAGGTGACCCTTTCGTATCGAACGTGGGAAGTTCTATACCGCAGGCCTTACTTCAGGTACTTGCAGTTCCTCTGCCGCAGCAGCATATACGCCATGCAAAAAACCACCCTGACACAGGAAGATATAGATAAACGGGCGCAAAGGTTTCTCCCCCTTTTCCCCGCGAAGTGGCCTGGCCATCCAGGTTGCGATGACTTCGCACGGCGAATGCTTAACTTCACCATCTTAAAAGGCGACCTCAAATCCGCCTACCTCTGGGCGCAGAGAGCGACCCTTCTGCCAGACCAGGACTGCCAAAAAACAATGCTGAAAATCTTCACCGCCATTGCCGAGTCTCAGCTTTCCATAAGCGACATAGACAACATTCTCGCATCGCCGGATGGGCAGCACAATCGTGACTTCTTACAGTACACCCGTTTTCTCGCAGTTGCGAAAGAGGACGTGACCCACGCGCTTGACTATTTCGACAAACAGGCTCTTTCAGACAAGCACAGCTTTTTCGCGCAGGCGAGGTTCCTTGCCGCGAGGTGCCGCGTACCCGAAGGCCTGCGAAAAGGGATTGATAAGAGCCTCTCATTGAAAATCCTTGTGGATTATCCCAAAAGGTCCAAAGAGCTGGCAAAGACAGTATGGGAGCCAAAGAAAGAAGTAACCGAGGAAGACTACCTCGGTGCCCTGACCTACCGCGAGCGGGAGGTGATGCTCAGGACGCGCCTGGTGCGAAAAGACTCAATAACCCTTGATGTAGAGAAAGTTGCACGCCAGTACCGCACACTGCTTGAGCTTGCTAACCTCAAGAAGTTGGAAAATGCCGAAGCTGATTTGTCAAAGAAAGCAGACCTCAGATACAAGCAGGCATCAATCGTGTACAACAACAGGGATGTCTTTTTCCCCGTCTGGGCAAAACACCACATGAACTTCGGATACAGCCTCAACCAAGTGAGATACGACAAGAAAGGTGACGAACGCCTTGGCGTATACGTGCACAAGACATTCTACCTTCGCAGGGCGTATGACCTCTTTGCCTCGATTCTCAAAGATTTCCCTGATTATAAAGGCAAGGACAATATCCTATTTTCCCTCGCCAAGTGCTACGCGAAACTAATGGACTACCGTCCCGCAAAGGGAGTGGATGTCTGGACATACCCCGACAGTCCCCCGAAAGGCAGCAAGGAAGGGAAAGTGGAATACGGTCACAGGCGGGTTGCGGAACTGTTCCGAAATGTTGTCAACGAGTGTCCCGATTCAACGCTTGCAGACGATGCGCAGCGCGCTGCCCAGTACCGCGAAAAAATGGTCCGTATCCTCCGCCTAAAAAGAGAGAAAAAACAAAAGCAAGAAGGAAAATAGAAACTCGATCTTTCTTACCGCCCGCAGTGACGAAAACCATATCCTCGATGCAAATGAACCACAGACTATCTGTTAGGTGCGGAATAGCATATTTTTGAGAAGTGAGAAGTAACGTTTCTTTAGCTTTCTTCGGGATTTTGTCTAACATTTCTGGTTCTCGTGCGTACAATAAATGTGGTTTATTTCTCACCGCGGAGACGCGGAGGTGGCACAGCCACTTTTGACAGAAGTGCTTGCAGCACCAGAGAAAGAACAGAGAAGAAATCAATTATGGTTAAGAAAAAGAAGGTGACAAAACAGGTTGTACCTGCTCTGTGCTGCTCTGCGTCTCTGCGGTCCAATTTACACGTAACTTACTGTAGGGCAACATGTTACACGTACCCACGCTTTGCGTTTCGACGCAACCTGCTGTAATACCAAAGGGTTGCGTCCATTCTCAATTCACGCTGTCATACACAAATGTAACAGAGACCCCCGCGAAATCTGTAAACAGGTGCACCTGTTTTGAATTGCCTGCTATTGTAAGTCCTTATGCCAAAAGCAGGTTACGATACCTGCCCCCCACACGGGCTATTTACAGATGTATTTACAGACAGTTCAGGCAGCGAATGAGCGAAAAGCGACTCCATGGAGAAGATGACGGGATTGTCTTGCAAGGAGTTTCGGCAGGGGTTAGAATGGTCAACAACGATTATGTAACTGAAGTACTATAATCACTTGAGGAGGATTGCTGTGAAGGAAGAGTCGTACGAGTTTCTGACAAAGCTGATTGAAGCGCCAAGCCCGTCCGGGTTTGAGCAGCCGGCGGCGAGGGTGTTCAGAGAATACTGCGCGAAATACGCAGATAAGGTCAGAACAGATGTCATGGGCTCAAGCGCGGCTATGCTCAACCCCGAGGGAAGCCCCCGGATAATGCTTTCCGGCCATATTGATGAAGTGGGCTTCATGGTAACGAACATAGACAAGAAGGGGTTTATCAGCTTTCGCACAATAGGCGGGATAGATATGCACATTGTGCCCGGCAAGCGGGTGCATATCCACAACAAGAAACGCATGGTGTTTGGCATTATTGGGAAAACGGCGATACACCTGAGCGAGCCCGAGGAGCGCAAGAAGGTTGGTGAAATTCACACCTTCTGGATGGACATCGGCGCGAAGACGCAGAAGGCGGCCCAGAAGCTTGTCGAGCTGGGCGACCCCGTCACTTTTGTTGACACTATAGACAGGCTGCAGGGCGACCTCGTCTCGGCGCGCGGACTTGACGACTGCATGGGCGCATTTATCGTGGCGGAGACAATCAGGCTGCTCAAACCGAGGAAAAGGCGCCTCAAAGCTGCGGTGTACGGGGTTGCGAGCGTGCAGGAGGAGATTGGCCTTCGCGGTGCCAAGACTGCCGCCTTCGGGATTGACCCGCTGGTGGGGATAGCGATAGATGTCGGTTTCGCCACCGACCACCCGGGCAGCAATACCAAGCGGTTCGGCGAGTACAGTCTCGGCAAAGGCCCGATAATCGCACGCGGCGCGAATATCAACCCGAAGGTTTTCGAGCTGCTCATCAAGGCTGCGAATTCGAAGAAGATACCGCACCAGATAGCAGGCGCGCCGAGGGGTACCGGGACCGATGCCAACGTGATACAGCTTACGCGCGCAGGTGTGGCGGCAGGGCTGCTCTCAGTTCCGCTGCGATACATGCATACGCCGGTTGAGGTGCTTGCCCTCAGGGATATTGAGAATACAGTCAGGCTGCTTGCAGAGTTCATTCTTTCGATTGACAATAAGACTGACTTTGTTCCGAAGTAGTGGCTCGCCACTTTTGATATTGGCAGTTGAATGTTCCGTTTTTCAGAGGGGCCGGTTTGGCAGGAGACCTGCAGTTTCAATAGTGACGGTGCAGTAGCCGGCGGGCTAATAGGCGTAGAGCCTGCCGTAGGGCCTGGTTGAGTACGGGTAAATCTTGGTGAACTGTTCGGGCCTGACCTCTTGCATCGGCGGGCCGAAAAGATGGCAGTAGCGCTCAATCAGCCCTTCGAGGAAGGCCAGCTCGTCGCCGGACGGTTCTGCAAGGCCGGCCTCCTTGCCGAGGAGGTGCTCTTCTACGGGGCCGCGGGCGAAGATTGCACCGCCGTGCATGCCTGTCGCGCACCAGTCGCCGTGGGAGCACTTGTCAATGTCGGTCGCAAGCCCGATGACCAGGACTCCGCCTGCCATGTACTCACCGAGGAAGTCACCGGCCGGGCCACCCGCGACTATTACCGGCGTGATGTCCTCATAGGCCTTCATATGTATCCCTACGCGATACCCTACCCTGCCCTTTATGAAGACACTTCCACCTCTCATGGCGTAGCCGAGTATATCGCCGGCGCTGCCGTGGACAATCAACTCGCCCCGGTTCATCGTGTTTGCGGCCCCGTCCTGAACATTGCCGTGGACCACCACGGTAGGCCCGTCCATAAACGCGCCGAGGTCGTTTCCCGGCGTGCCGTGTATGTCTATGAGGACCTCGCCCGAGAGCGCGTCGGCGATGTAACGCTGGCCGTTGACATGCTCAATGACCAGGTGTCTGGCCCCGTCGCGGACAGAGTCCCTTATCATCTCGTTGAGCTGGCGGTAGTAAACGCCTGCTGCATCTATGGTCAGAGTCTGGGCAACCTTACTTTTCAATCAGGTCCCTCCTGTAGTCTTCGGGCAGCCATATCAGGCCGAAGTCATCGCTCAGAAGCACCTCGGGCTCAAGCGAGTCAAGCTTAACGGAGGCCCTAAGCAGCCCTGTGTAGATTCCTGCGCGCTCTATACGGTCAACCATGATAAAGCCCGCAAGCTTGCCGCCCCTGAGAACCACCTTTCTGTAACAGTGCTTGTTCTGGGAGCGGATGGCGGTCTTGAAATTGCCGTCGTCCGGCGGCTCGGTGATACCGGCCGCTATGGCGGCTCTTTCGAAAAGGGTGGTGGAGTTTGCGGGGAACGCGCCTTCAAAGGTCCTGTCTGCGCCTGCCATATTGGCGCCCGCGACCCTGCCGGTCACTGCCGCAACAGGCCAGATGGGAACTGGCTGCTCAGTCTCGTCGAGGATATTCTTCACCTGTGCAACATCTCCCGCGGCATATATTGCCGGGTGGCTTGTTCTCATATGCTCGTCAACCGCAATCCCCCTGCCGGTGGAGAGCCCGGCCCCTGCGGCCAGCTCCAGACGCGGCCTCACTCCCACAGCCAGGACAACCATCTGGCACGGTATGCTCTCGGAGTTCTCGAGCAGGCAGCCTGTGACTCTGCCTTTCTTTCCTTCGATTGTCTTTATGGTGGTGTTCTTAAACAGCTTCACGCCGTGCCAGGCAAGTGTGTGTTCAAAAAGCGAGGAGGCTTCCCTGTCGAAAGTGACTGCGAGCAGCCTGTCGGCAAGCTCGACAATCGTTACTGATAGTCCGCGTATCGCGAGCGCTTCCGCAGCCTTGAGGCCAATCATGCCGCCGCCTAATACCAGGGCCGCCTCGGGCGAGTTCTTGGCTATGAAGTTGTCAATGGCAAGCACGTCGTCAAGGGTTGTAAAGGTGAAGACTCCGTCAAGGTGTTCTCCATGCACATCCGGCACGAACGGGGAGCCGCCGGATGCGATAAGCAGCCTGTCGAACTTGATTCTTTGCTTGTCCTCCAGCAGGACTTCCTGCTCCTCGAGAGCTATCTCAACCGCTTTTCGCCCGAGAAGCGGCTCTATGGATAGGTCTTCGTAGAGGTTTGCGGGGAAGGTGAAAAGCCGCTCTTTCTCTATCTTGCCGGAAAGATAGTATGATATAAGCGGGCGCGAATAGGGCTTGTGAGGCTCATCGCTCAGTATGGTGATGGCGCAGCCGGCATCCGCCTTCCTTATCTCTTCGGCGGCGGATATTGATGCTATCGAGTTACCTATGAGCAGGTGGTGCAAGATTACTCCTCTTCGATGGTAAGTGCTTCGTTGGGGCAGTTCGCCACGCAGACAGGTGTCTCGTGCTGGGCGCACAAGTCGCACTTGCTGGCCACACCGCCCTTTGCCAGGTCACGCTCAATCACGCCGTAAGGGCAAAGCATTATACACATCCAGCAGCCGATGCATTTGTCGGGGTCGTGAACGACGGCGCCGGTCTGCGCGTCGCGCCTCATCGCGCCGCCTATGCAGCCGTCAATGCAGGGTGCATCATCGCAGTGGCGGCACTGAACGGCGAAAGAGGAACAGGGCACATCCTCGACAATGACCCGCGCAAGGGCACGCGGCTGCTCGGCCTTGAATGCCTTTATGATGTCGCCGGAGGATGAATGGGCTACTATGCAGTGTATCTCGCACAGCTTGCAGCCGATGCAGTACTGCGGATGTATCTTTATCCTTTTCACAGCTACCACCCTTCGCCGGCGGGCTTTATGCCCAGAATCTTGAGCTCTACCTCGTTAAGGCCGATACCTCTGAGGTGCTCCCTGTTCCCGCGGAGGCTCTCGATGGCGTTTATCCCCATACCGCCGAGCATTTCCTTCAGCTCAAGCGCCCAGGCCCTTATGAGGTTGACCAGCCTCCTCGAGCCGATGTTGGGGTTCAGGCGCCTTGTCAGGTTGGCATCCTGGGTTGCAATACCCCAGTTGCACTTGCCCGCGTAGCAGTGCTGGCAGACGTGGCACCCCATTGCGACAAGTGCCGCGGTGCCTATGTATACCGCATCGGCGCCAAGAGCTATGGCCTTTATGATGTCGGAGGAACTCCTGAACCCACCCGCGACAATGAGCGAGCCACGGTGCCTGATACCTTCTTTCCGGAGCTGCTCGTCAACCACCGCGGTAGCCA
>CAYWBA010000012.1:14127-19107 GCA_964455955.1 uncultured Planctomycetota bacterium
CTCGATGGGTATTCCGACATTGTCTCTCATAACGGTGGGCGCAGCGCCGGTCCCGCCGCGCAGGCCGTCTATGACCACCGCGTCGGCGCCTGCCCTTATTATTCCGCTTGCAATCGAGGCCACGTTATGGACTGCGGCTATCTTGACAAAGACGGGCTTCTCGTAGCGCGTCGCCTCTTTAAGCGCGTATATCAACTGCCGCAGGTCCTCTATGGAGTAGATGTCGTGGTGGGGTGCGGGCGAGAGGGCGTCTGTCCCTTCGGGAATCATCCTGGTGCTCGAGACCTCGAAGCTGACCTTTTCGCCCGGCAGGTGGCCCCCGATACCCGGTTTTGCACCCTGGCCTATCTTTATCTCAATTGCCGCGCCCGCGCCGAGGTACTCGCGGTGAACGCCGAACCTGCCGGATGCCACCTGGACGATGGTGTTAGGCCCGTACTTGTAGAGCGTGCTGTGAAGCCCGCCTTCGCCCGTGTTGTAGAGGATTCCAAGCTCATTAGCTGCGCGGGCGAGTGAGAGGCAGGCATTGTAGCTTATCGAACCATACGACATTGCGGTGAACATTATAGGTATTTCAAGCTGAAGAAGCGGGGATAAGTCACTCGTCAGGGCCGGGCCCTCGGGCGAGTCTTCAAACTCGAGGCTCGCGGGTTTCGCACCTATGAAAGTCCGGAGCTCCATCGGCTCGCGCAGGGGGTCAATTGAAGGGTTTGTCACCTGGGAGGCGTTCAGGAGAATGTTGTCCCAGTAGACCGGGTAGGGCCTGTCGCACCCCATGCCGGTGAGCAGAACTCCGCCGGTTTCCGCCTGCTTGTAAATATCTTTGATAGCCCGCGGGTGCCAGTTGGCGTTGTCCCTGAAATGCAGGGGGTTCCTGACGACGTTGAGGGCACCTGTGGGGCAGAGGGTAACGCACCTGTGGCAGCCGACGCACTTGGCATCATCGCTTGTCACGAGGTCGAGCTCGGGGTCATATTTGTGGACCTCGTTCGCACACTGGCGCAGGCAGACCTGGCAGCTTATGCAGCGGCTCTCATCGCGGGTTATCTTGAACTCAGGTGGAAGCAGAGAGAGCGCCACTTGTTCCAACCTCCATCCGTCCGTGAACCATCTCGCCCGCCTTCGGCCACCAGAGCCTGTCAACCTGCGGGCATATCTCGCGAATCGCAGCCTCTTCACTGGCGATATAAAGTGTGTCGCCCGCGGTGGCGGCGACCAGCGGGCGAAGCTTAACTCTGTCTGATAAGCCTATAATGCCGCCTGCAAAGCCAAGTATGATAGCACACGGCCCGTTTACAAGCGCTGCTGCGTAGACCGCCCTTATCATGCTGTATAGACGCCGCTTATCGGGCGGCATAAGGTCAATGTTCTTCCAGAATCCGGCGCACATGACTGCCGGGACAAGCTCAACCGGCAACCTGTGGCGCCTGATGAGCAGGTCGAACAGATAGGCCATGACCTCGGTGTCGGTCTGCATCGTGCACTCATAGCCGAATGTCTCGATGTATCGCTTGTTTGTCCCGTAGGATGAAATCTCGCCGTTGTGTACGACCGACCAGTCGAGTATAGTGAACGGGTGTGCACCTCCCCACCAGCCGGGCGTGTTGGTTGGAAAACGCGTATGTCCTATCCAGGTCCAGGCATCGTAGTCAGCGAGCTGGAAAAACTCGCCGATTTCATCCGGGATACCGACACCCTTGAAGACTCCCATGTTTTTCCCGGAGGAGACGACGAACGCGCCCTCGACCCGGGTGTTTATCTCCATTACGCGCCTGAGCACGTAATCTTCCGGGCTGAGCGCCTCGCGGGACATTCTTCCTTCTTCGGGCAGGCAGAAGTAGCGCCAGAAGCCCGGCGGGTCGCTTATGCCGCGAACCGTGCGCGTAGGCACGGGCTCGGCCAGTGCCACCTCGAACGCACCTTTCAGGAATTGCTCGGAATCCTCACGCGCCTTCTCGAAATCATACATGAGGTGAAGGGCGAAGTGGTCTGGCAGGTCCGGGTATATCCCGTAGGCTGCGTAACCGCTGCCAAGGCCGTTGCCGCGGTCGCGCATGTTGCACATGGAATTGATTATGGTGGCGCCGCTGACACGCCTGCCGTTTGCACTCATGAAGCCGCTGAGTCCGCAGCCAGATACGTTGCGCTCGTCACGGTCAAACATTATTTCGCTTCCTGGCAAGTTCCCGGGGCCAGCACCGGAGGCGAACGTTACCCCCGGTTTGTCGTGAGATTCTACAGACGGGAAGGCATTAAGTCAAAATAAAACTGCCAATTGCCTGCAAGCTCGAATCTTATGTGTGGGCCCAGACCGCCTGTGTCAGGGAAACTAAGGAGCCGGGCTTGTTGCGAAGCCTATCTGAACGCTTGCATCGAGGGTGCCGGCAGCCGCGTACCACATTTTCAAAGTTGTGTTATCCAGCAGCACGCAGGCGCTGACAAAATAATCGTTTTCCCAGATTCCCAGAACACTTGCGTGGAGTATAACGCCTTGCTTTACCCAGCTTATTCCGTCCGCACTGGTTGCGTAGCACGGGAAATACACAGTCCCGCTGTAGCCGGTGTACCACATGTGATAGAGGCCGTTGAGGCAGAGCACGCTTGGGAACAGGACTGCTTCTGAATCGTACGCCGATGGTCCTGCGTCGAGCGCGACAACAGGAGTTTCCCAGCCAACGCAGTCGGTGGAGCAGGTATAGCCTGTCCTTGCGATGCCGCTTGTGTCAACGCCGCAAAACCACATACAGTAGGTTGTGCCGCTTGCGATGACTGTCCCGCTGTAGACCGCCTTCTCGTACCAGGGGTCTGCCGGTCCGCTGCCGATAGCAATCGGGGCCGGGGATGCGCGTGTCCAGACAAGGCCGTCGAGGCTGGTGGCAAGCCCTATCTGGCTGTCAATGCATGTTGCAATCTCGTAGCCTGTGTAAAACATCTTGTATTCGGGGCCGGTTTCTTTGATAACGCAGTGGCACCACACGCCTCCTGAGTCCCAGGAACCGGGGCTCGCAGGCTCAAAGACCGCCAGTTCGTATATCTGCCAGCCAACGCCGTTTGAGCTGGTGGCGTAGCCGATGCAGCTTTCATCTTCGGTGTTGATGCCTGTAAACCACATCTTGAAGTCGGGGTCGTCGTAGATAACCCACGGGAACGATGCATCATGGTTGTACCAGCCGCGCAGGCCTGTGCTCGGCTGGCCGCTCGGCCGAATAACGGGGTTGTTAACGTACGTTCTCCAGGTCATGCCTGGAATAGCTTCCTGGTCTTCTGCCCTGCAGCCGGCTGCGATGCACAGAATGACGAGAATCGCAACAGGGAAGAGCTTACGCACAGTGCGGCCTCCACACAAGTTGGGGTTAGTTACGCTTGCCAAGCACTGCATCAATTTCAACTTCTTTGCCACCGCGCAGCAGTTTCAGGAGGACTTTCTGGCCCACGTAGCTTCGGTGAATACCGCGAACCAAATCGCTCCAGGACTTGACGGGACGGCCGTCAAACTCCACTATTACATCCCCGGCCAGAACACCGCCCTTGGCTGCACCGCCTCCCGCCGCGGTTGACTGAACGCGGGCACCTCTACCCGCGGGATAGTACGGGTCTTTTGTCACACCGAGCATAGGTATGTTCCGCAAAGCATCTTTTGCTTCAAAATCCTTGCGCCTCGCCAGATGCTGAAGCGCCTTTTCGTACTGTGGCTCCTTGCATGCCTTTGACCACCAGAGGGACATTTTGCTTTTCAGTGAATCAAGGGACTCGTCCCGTTTCTTCTCGCCGGCGATTGCGCACAATGCGTTAAGTGTGTGACGCAAGAGCTTCCCCGTTGCCTGTTCGAGAAAGTCTGAGAGACAAGCTGCCGAATCCTTGTCGGCAAGTCCCCTGAGCGCGCTGAAGGCACGCAGGCGAAGGCCCGTTTTCACTGATTCATCGCGGACAAGTGAGAGCAAGATATCTGTGGCATGTGAGATTCCCGGGTCAATGCGCCTGCCCTCGATGCGGTATTCTATGGCAGCCAGCAGAGATGCTATCTTGTCGCGCTCTCCGGGTGCGGCATTTAACATCTTTTCTATAAGATAGAACGGTGCGTTGGTGTTCCTCCGCAGTTGCAGTACCAGGCGCCGCATCGCATCACCTTTATCGCCCGGGTCGTACTTCTTGAGCGCCTCTTCTATTTTCGCAGCTTCCTCGGGGCTGACAAACCGGATTTGTTGCAGTATTTGCTGGGCCCTCGCTCTGACTTCAAAGACCGGGTGGCTTGACAGGGATTCCAGGAAAGGCGCCACAGACTGGCCAATCGCCACAAGTTCCCGCTGGGCCTTCTCCCTTGCACGCCAGTCACTGGCCTCCAGTCGCGCCACAAGCTGTGCAATTCTTGCGTGCTCAGCATCACCTTGCTGTGCGAAGGCAGACGGGAGCAAAAGAGCAACAGTCAGACATGCAATAAGCGCTACTTTCATATTTCGACTGTCCGTGTTACCAATGGGTACAGGGATTCTTACTTTATTTTACGGATTAAGCAACCAGTCTGTTGGAGGTGTTGCTGCGAACCCTAATCACAACTCCAGGTCAAGGTCGTCTTTTTCCGCCGTTTCCTGCTCATCTGCGTGCAAGTACTCCGGCATGTTAATCTGAAGCTTAGACGAACCGGTCTCAGTTTGTTCTTCTTCGTTATTCTTGATCTCGCTCAGCGGGTTCTTGCCCTTTAGCTCGCGGATTCCTTCTTTGCCATCGAGGAAGAAAAACTGCGAAAGCCTGTCTTCAAAACGCTTGACCCTCTCTTCGGGCCGGTCTGATGATTGGCCCGTCGTCTTCTGGGACTTCTGTGAGGGCAGTTTAGGAAGAGGCTCGGTCTTTGGCTCGTCTGTTAGTACCGCATCGGCATGGTCGAAGCTTTCCTGCGGTTCGGAAGTCTTTTCCTTTTCACTCTTCTGCATTTCTTCCCACAAGGTGTTTTTGTACACCTGTTCTTCTGTGGTAAGCTCTTTT